>JBGPQQ010000001.1:0-33833 GCA_041489115.1 Vicinamibacteria bacterium
GAGGCCCGCGGTCGGCGAACCCAGAGCCCGTCACCACGAGGTGAGGAGTTCGACATGAGACGGGTTCCTCAGGCGATTCTGATCGCCGCGGTCACCGCGGTCACCGCGGCCACGGTGGCCGCCTCCGAGCGGCACTTCACCTACACCTACGAGTCGGGGGTTCTCCGCCCGGGCGCGCGGGAGCTGGAGCCGTGGAGCACCTTCCGGCTGGGCAGGTCGGGCTTCTACAGCCGCCTCGACACCCGGATCGAGGCGGAGCTGGGCCTGACCGACCGCCTGCAGACCGCGCTCTACCTGAACCTGAGCGCCGAGAACGCGGACACACCCCTCGGCCGGGAGGGCTCCACGCAGATCGAGGGGGTGTCCTCCGAGTGGAAGCTCAAGCTGGCGGACCCGGTGGCCGACCACGCGGGCGTCGCCCTCTACGGCGAGCTCAGCGCCGGGCCGCCCGCGGTGGGGCTCGAGGGCAAGCTCATCCTCGACAAGCGGGTGGGCCGCCTGCTCGGTGCCCTCAACCTGGTGGCGGAGCACGAGTGGAAGTTCGACGAGCCGGAGACGGAGCGGGAAACGGCGTTCGAGGTGGATGCGGCGGCCTGCTGGTTCCTGACCCCCCGCCTCACCGCCGGGCTCGAGATCCGGAGCCACACGGTCGTCCCGCCGGGGGAGGAGCCGACGCGCTCGGCCCTCTTCCTCGGGCCCACGTTGTCCTACGCGAGGGACGGCTGGTGGGCCGCGGCATCCGTCCTGCCGCAGGTCCGGGCGCTCAGGGGGGCGAGCGACGGGCACCTCGATCTCGAGGAGCACGAGCGCGTCGAGGTCCGCGTCCTCTTCGGGCTGGAGTTCTGACGTGCGCCCGGCCCGACGTCTTGCGCGGGTCACGTTCGTCGCCGGGGCCCTGACCGCCGCCGGCTGCGCCGCCGCCCTGCGCCAGGCCACGCCGGAGGATGCCTTCCGCCTGGCCCCGCGGTGGCCGGGGACGACCGTCCAGGACCTCGAGCGCGGCCGGAGCCTCTACGTTCGGCGCTGCTCCGGCTGCCACACCCTGATCCTGCCCGGAGCCCACCCGGCGGAGGAGTGGCCGGGGCTGGTGGACGGCATGGCGGACAAGGCGCGCCTCCGCCCCGGGGAGCGGGACGACGTCGTGCGGTTCCTCGTGGCGGTTGCCTCGGACAGCGGAGGCGGGCCGCGGCGGTGAGACGGGTCTCGCGGCCTTCACGTACAATCGGCCGTCCACCACGTCATCCCGAACCCGTTCCCCGAGAGGAACCATGCGCGCCATGCTCGTCGCCGCTGCCCTCGTGCCGCTCTTCGCCCTGACCGCCCCCGCCCCGGGCGAGGAACCGCCCACGGCCGGCGCCGCCTCGAAGGCCGGGCGTGAGTGGGAGAGCAAGTTTCTGGCGCTCCCGAGCCCCGACAACATGCGGGAGGCGATGCGCCGCCTGAGCGCGCGCCCGCACCACGTCGGGTCGGCCTACGACAAGGACAACGCCGAGTGGATCCTGGCGCGGTTCCGGGAGTGGGGGCTCGACGCGCGGATCGAGACCTTCGACGTGCTCTTCCCGACGCCGAAGGAGCGGCTCGTCGAGATGATCGAGCCAAAGCGCTTCAGGCTCGCGCTCGAGGAGCCGCCCCTGGCGATCGATCCCACCAGCGGCCAGAAGGCCGAGCAGCTCCCGACCTACAACGCGTACTCGACCGACGGCGACGTCACCGCCCCGCTCGTCTACGTGAACTACGGCGTGCCCGAGGACTACGAGCAGCTCGACCGCCTGGGGATCTCCGTGAAGGGCGCGATCATCCTCGCCCGCTACGGGCACTCGTGGCGCGGCATCAAGCCGAAGGTGGCGGCCGAGCACGGGGCCATCGGGTGCCTCATCTACTCGGACCCAGGAGACGACGGCTACTTCGAGGGCGACGTGTTCCCGAAGGGCCCCATGCGCCCGAAGGACGGCGTGCAGCGCGGCAGCGTGATGGACTTCCCATCCTCTAACCCGGGCGACCCGCTGACGCCTGGGGTGGGGGCGACGCCGGACGCGAAGAGGCTCTCCGTGAAGGAGGCGCCGAGCCTCACCCGGATCCCTGTGCTCCCCATCTCCTACGGCGACGCCCAGCCGCTCTTGGCCGCGCTCGCGGGGCCGATGGCGCCCGAGGACTGGCGCGGCGCGCTCCCGATCCCGTATCACGTGGGGCCGGGCCCGACGAAGGTCCACCTCAAGGTGGCCTTCAACTGGGACATCAAGCCCGTCCACGATGTCGTGGCCCGCATCCCGGGGAGCGAGCACCCGGACGAGTGGATCGTGCGCGGGAACCACCACGACGCGTGGGTGAACGGCGCCGAGGACCCGGTCGCGGGGATGGTCGCCCTGCTGGAGGAGGCGCGGGCTCTCGGCCTCCTCTTGAAGCAGGGCTGGAAGCCGAAGCGCACGATCGTCTACTGCGCGTGGGACGGCGAGGAGCCGATGCTGCTCGGCTCCACCGAGTGGGCCGAGGCGCACGCCGAGGAGCTGCGGCAGCACGCCGTCGCGTACGTCAACACGGACGGCAACGGCCGCGGCTTCCTCGGGATGGCCGGCTCCCACACGCTCGAGCACTTCGTCAACGACGTCGCGCGGGACATCCAGGACCCGGAGTCGAAGGTCTCGGTGTGGAAGCGGGCGCACGCGCGGACCCTGGCCGACGCCTCGTCCGTGGAGGAGCGGAAGGAGATTCGGCAGCGGGCGGACCTGCGCCTGGGCGCGCTGGGCTCGGGCAGCGACTACACGGCATTCATCGACCACCTCGGTGTCGCCAGCCTGAACCTCGGCTACGGCGGCGAGGACGACGGCGGCATCTACCACTCGATCTACGACGATTTCTACTGGTTCACGCACTTCGCCGACACGGACTTCGTCTACGGGAGAGCGCTCGCCCAGACGATCGGGCTCGCCGTCCTGCGCCTGGCGGACGCGGAGATCCTGCCCTTCGAGTTCTCGGCCTTCGCCGACACCATGCAGGAGTACCTCAAGGACCTGAAGAAGCTGCTCGAGCGGAAGCAAGAGGAGATCGGCGAGCGCAACCGGCAGCTCGACGAGGGCGTCTTCCAGGCGACACTCGACCCGCGGCGCCCGACGGTCGCGCCGCCGAAGGAAGAGGTCCCGCCTCACCTCAACTTCGCGCCGCTGGAGAACGCGGTCGAGGCGTTGACGCGCGGCGCCGACCGCTACAAGAAGGCGCGGGCCGGAGTCGAAGGCCGGGCGGTCCCCCCCGAAGTCCTCTCGCGCGTCAACGCACTGCTCATGCGGAGCGAGCGCGTCCTCCTCTCGCCGGACGGCCTGCCGCGCCGGCCGTGGTTCAAGCACCTGATCTACGCGCCCGGTGTCTACGCGGGTTACGGCGCGAAGACGATGCCGGGGGCCCGCGAGGCGATCGAGCTGAAGCGTTACTCCGAGGCCGACGGGGAGATCGCGCGCATCGCGAAAGCCCTGCAGGACGAGGCCGCCCTGGCCGACGCGGCGGCCGGGGAGTTGGAGAAGGCGCGGCCCTGATCCTGATAGCCGCTCAGATCTTCGCGGCCGCTCTTCGCTGCGCTCGCGCCCTGGACGCGCGGCTTTCCAGCGCCACGTCCCAGGAGCGGAACTTGCGCACGCCCGTCTGGTACCAGACGGGATGAAGGCCGTGCGCCAGAGAGGCCAGCCCGAGGGCGAGGCGGAGGTTCTCCGGATCCAGCGGCGGGCATCGTGACGGCCCCGGCATCTCCTCGACGGACCGGAACTTCCGGACGCCCATCAGGTCTCCTCGTCCAGGCCGAATTCCTGACGAATGGTCTCGGCGTCGAGCCGATCCTGCGGACGGACGGTGCCCTTCTTCATGCGGTAGAGCATGGTCGGCGTCGCGACACGAATCCGGATCCCGTCCAGTAGCAGCTCTTCGAACTCGAGGGTTTCGTAGCGAAACGCCTCCCCCAGGCGAGTCAGGATGTCGATCGAGTAGCGGCCATGCGGTGGAACGTACTCGACCGCCGGGTAGTCGCCGGCGAGCTCCTCCGCCGAGATCTGGTCCACGTTGGGGTCGCCATCGTAGAGGGACTTGAGCGCTCGCTTCAGTCGCGCGACGTTCTCCTCTTCGGGCGAGACGAAGAAGTCGAGGTCCCGCGTCGCACGCACGAGTCCCTGCGCCGCCATCGCCATCGAGCCGACGAGCACGTATGCCACGTCCTCGTCCTCGAACGCCGCCAGAATCCGCTTCGCCTCGTTCAGATCCATCATGGCCGTTCGCACCGTGGCCGGCTCACCGCGCACGACTTCCGCCACGGCTATCGTATCAAGCTGGAGCAGCCGAGGTGCGGCCCCGCGCCTCAGTGCCAGTCGCCGCGGGGGCGGCGGATGCGGCCGACGCTCATGGCGCGGGCCGCGGGCGAGTCCTTCATGGGCAGAGTCGTCCGCCGGACGCCGTCGAAAGCCTCGAGCGCCCCGGCCACCGCCGCGGCGGTGGGCACGAGGCCGATCTCGCCCACGCCCTTAGCGCCGAACGGGCCCTCGGGCTCGGGCTCCTCAACCAGGATCACCTCGGTCTTCGGCATGTCGCGGGCGCGCAGGACGCCGATCTCGCGCAGGCTCGACGTCACCGGCATCCCGTTTTCGCACGGCAGCTCCTCGGTCAGGGCGTAGCCGAGGCCCATGTGGATGGAGCCCTCGATCTGGCCTCGGCAGAGCAGGGGATTGACGACCCGGCCCACGTCGTGCGCGGCCACCACGCGCTCGACGCGCCCGTCGGCGTCGAGCATCACCACCTGGGTCGCGAAGCCGTAGGAAGTGTGCGTCTTGATCTTGGGCACGTCCGCGCCGAGGGCGGTGGTGTCGTCGACCACCTCGTCCGCCGCGTAGACGCGGCCGGCGAGGTCGGCGAGGCGCCGGCCGGCGTCGAGGTCGGCCCGCAGCTTCCGGGCCGCGCTCGTGACGGCTCGTCCGCTGAACAGAGTGGCCCGAGAGCCGGTCGTCTGGCCGCAGCCGAGGGCGAACGTGGAATCCACCTTCGGGCGGAAGACGGCAGCAGGTAGCCCCGTGACCTCGACCGCGAACTGCACCAGCACCGTCAGCAGCCCCTGGCCCATCTCCGTGTAGCCGTTGTAGAGCGAGACCGTCCCGTCCGGCTCCACCACGAGCCGGCACTTGCCCCACTCGGCGACGCCGTTGCCAATCCCGCTGTTCTTGAGCCCGCAGGCGATCCCGGCCGCTTTTCCCGCGCGGCGTGCCCCGTAGTACGCGTGCTTCACCGCGTCGAGCGTCTTGCGGAGGCCCACCGACTTCTCGAGCACCTGGCCCGTCGTGACCGCGTCGCCGACGGCCACGGCGTTGCGGCTGCGGATCTCCCAGCCGTCGAGGCCAGCCTTCTTCGCGAGCAGGTCCAGGCAGCCCTCGATGGCGAAGGCCGCCTGCGGGACGCCGAAGCCGCGCATCGCGCCGCACGGGGGGTTGTTCGTGTAGACGGCGAGCGCCTCGACGTCCACGGCCGGCACGCGGTACGGGCCGCAGGCGTGCCCGGCCGCGCGCTCGAGCACCTTGCCGCCGACCGATGCGTAGGCGCCCGAGTCGCCCACCATGCGCGCCACGACCGCGGTGAGTCGACCCTCGGCGTCGCAGCCGACCGTGTAGTCGAGCCGGATGGGGTGCCTCTTCGGGTGCAGCCGGACGGACTCGTCGCGGCTGAGAACGAGCTTGACCGGCCGGCCCGTGACCTGGGCGAGGAGGGCCGTCTGCGCCTGGACCGACATGTCCTCCTTGCCGCCGAAGGCCCCGCCGCTCGGCACGAGCTCCACGTGGACGCGCTCTTCAGGCACGCCGAGGAAGCGCGCGACCTGCCGCCGGTCGTCGAACACCCCCTGGCCCTGGCTGTAGAGGGCCAGCCGGCCGTCCGGCAGCGGCTCCGCGAGCGCGGCCTCCGGCTCGAGGAAGAGGTGCTCGATCCGCTGCGTGCGCCAGGTGCCGGTGACGACGTGGGCGCTCGCGGCCAGAGCCGCGGCGGCGTCGCCCCGCCGGATGACCGAGCGCGAGAGGAGGTTGGGGTGCGTCGGGTTGACCTGCGGGGCGCCGGGGGCGAGCGACGCCTCGGGATCGAGGACGGGCGGGAGCGGCTCGTACTCGACCGCGACCAGTGCCGCCGCGGCGCGGGCGGTCCGGGCGTCGTCGGCCGCCACCGCGGCGAGGACGTCGCCGACGCAGCGCACCTCCTCGCCCACGGCCACGAAGCCGGGCCAGTCGTCGTACAGCAGGCCGTACCAGCGCTCGCCGGGCACGTCCGCGGCCGTCACCCCGGCATGTACACCGGCCAGCGTTTTCGCCTTCGACATATCCACGCGGCGCACGAGGGCGCGCGGGTGCGCGGAGAGGACGAGGGCGCCGTGTAGCAGGCCCTCGCGCTGCATGTCGGCCACGTAGGGCCGGATGCCGAGAGCCTGGTCGAGAGCGCCGTAGCGGGCGAGCGGCTGACCGACCCCGCCGTCGCTGACCGGCTCCGGCATCTCGCCGCCGCGCCAGGCCCGCGCCATCACCTCCACCGCCTCGACGATCTGCGTGTAGCCGGTGCAGCGGCAGAGGTGGCCGTCGATCGCGCGGGCGATCTCGTCGCGGCTCGGGTTCTCCCGGCGGTCGAGAAGGTGCTTGGCGCGGAGCGCGATCCCGGGGATGCAGAAGCCGCACTGCACGCCGCCGGCCGCCGCGAACGACTTCGCCACGACCTCGCGCTCGCGGGCGGAGAGGCCTTCGAGGGTCAGCACATCGCGGCCCTCGGCCCGCTCCGCCTCCATCGCGCAGGTCACGAGGGGGCGGCCGTCGATGAGGGCCAGGCAGCAGCCGCACTGGCCCTGGGGCTGGCAGCCGTCCTTGATCGAGGTGATCCCACACTGCTCGCGCAGCGCGTCGAGGAGCGACTCGCCGGGTGTGGGCTCGATGGCGCGGGTCTGGCCGTTGAGGCTGAAGCGAACGGTCACGCTGCGTCGATCATACCGCAGTGCAGACGGCGCACTGCGTCCGGGATAGCCTCCTGATCGAGCAGGAGGCTGATGCGGAAGCTGGAGGTGGCGAGGCCGAGGATCGGCGTGCGGAGCTCGCTCACGAGCCGCACCGCCTCGCGGACGTTGTGGAAGCTCGCGTTGATGCCGGCCCCGATGGCGGAGGCGGCGCCCACCCGCTCGAGCACGGAGACGCCGGGGAGGTGCGCCTGGAGGTCGGCCCGGAGGGCGTCGAAGTCGTGGAGGTTCTCGAGCGAGAGGACGAGGGACGCGCCCAGGGGACCGTCGAAGCGGAGCTGCTTTCCGCCCGCCCGGCGGGTGTCGAGCCGATCCAGCAGGGCGACGAGTTCCCCGAGGTCGCCCCCGGCCAGGCGGAGGAGGACGAGGCCCGTCTCGCTGGCGACACCCACCACGCGGCCCGGGGCCCGGGGCGGGTGGCGGCGCACGACGGTCTCCCCGTCGCCGCCCGTGGTGGCCCGGGCGTAGATCGCGATACCGCGCTCCTTGGCGAACTCGACGGCCTGGGCGTTGAGCACCCGCGCCCCCGCCTCGGCCAGCTCCTGCATCTCCTCGTAGGAGATCTCGGCCAGGCGTCGGGCCTCGGGCACGACACGCGGGTCGGCGGAGAAGACCCCGGCCACGTCGCTGTAGATCTCGCATGCCTCCGCCTCCAGGGCGGCGGCCAGCGCCACCGCGGTGGTGTCGGAGCCGCCCCGGCCGAGGGTGGTCACCTCGCGCTTGTAGGAGACCCCCTGGTAGCCGGCCACGATCACGACCTTGCCCCGGGCCAGCTCGTCCTGGACGCGGAAGGGACGGACCTCGACGATGCGCGCGTTGGTGTGGGCGTCGCTGGTGATGATCCCCGATTGCGACCCGGTGAAGCTCACCGCGGGGACGCCGCGCTCGTTGAGGGCCATGGAGAGCAGCGCCATGGCGATCCGCTCCCCGGCGGAGAGGAGCATGTCCAGCTCGCGCCGTGAGGGGTTGGGGCTGATCCGGCGGGCCAGGGCCAGCAGCTCGTCGGTGGTGTCGCCCATGGCCGAGACCACCACCACCACGTCCCGTCCCGAGGCCTTCGTGGCCGCCACGCGGTCGGCGACGGTGCCGATGCGCTCCACGTCCGCCACCGAGGAGCCGCCGTACTTCTGGACGACGATCGCCACCTCGCACCTCTTCCGGGTATTGTAGCCACCCTCGGCGGGGGCATCTTGAATCCCGGGCCCGGCGTGGTCATGCTCTAGCGCGTGATCTACGGCCCCACCTTCGCCGAGATGCGGGATCCCGGGCTCGCCGACCCCGCCGTACGGGCGAAGGCGGCCGGGGCCCGAAAGCACCCCCTCGACCCCCTCAACCTCTGGAACCTCTCCTGGAAGGCTGACGGCGCGGTGCCGTTCACCGTCCTGCCCGAGGCCCTGACCGGCGTCCGCGCGCCGATCGTCGTCCTCTCGGGACGCCGTTTCCCGGCCGGCTCCCACAAGGTCGGGCCGGCCTACTCGATCCTCGTCGAGAAGCAGCTCGACGCCGTGTGCGCGCCGGGCCAGCAGACGCTCGTCTTCCCCTCGACCGGCAACTTCGGGATCGGCGGCGCCTGGGTCGGCCCGCGCATGGGCTATCGCTCGCGCGTGGTGCTGCCCGAGGAGATGAGCGCCGAGCGCTTCGAGAAGATCCGGGACTACGGGGCGGACGTGATCGCGACGCCGGGCAGCGAGTCGAACGTCAAGGAGATCTACGACAAGGTCCGCGAGCTGCGCGCCGATCCCGCGAATCGGATCCTGAACCAGTTCGAGGAGATGGGAAACTACCGGTTCCACTTCCACTGCACCGCGGCGGCGGCCGAGGATGTCGTGGGCTCGCTCGGCCTCGAGGCCGGCGCCTTCGTCTCGGCGATGGGGTCGGCGGGGACGATCGCGGCGGGGGAGGGGCTTCGCCAGAGGCATCCCGGCCTGCGCATCGTGGCGGTCGAGCCGATGCAGTGCCCGACGCTCCACAGCGTGGGCTTCGGCGCGCACCGTATCGAGGGCATCGGCGACAAGCACGTGACCTGGATCCACAACGTGTGGGTCACGGACCTGCTCGTGTGTGTGGACGACCTCGAGTGCCTGGAGGGCCTGCAGCTCCTGCAGGAGGGACAGGCGACGCTCGAGGTGGAGGGCATCGCAGCGGAGCGGGCGCGCAGCTGGGTGGGCTTCTTCGGCATCAGCGGCGTCTGCAACGTCCTCGCCGCGATCCGCGCGGCCGCCCACTACGGCCTCGGCCCGCGGCATGCGGTGGTGACGGTGGCGACTGACGGCTTCGACCGCTACCCGTCCGTCCTGCAACGGCTCGACGTTGAGCAGGGGCCGATGGACGCCGAGAAGGCGCGGCGGCGGGTGGAGATCCTCCGCTCGCGGCGCACAGGCTGGCTTCTCGAGGGCACGCCCGAGGTGCGCCGCCGCTGGCACAACCAGAAGTACTTCACGTGGGTGGAGCAGCAGGGGAAGACGGTGGCGGACCTGCGGGCCCAGGAGGACCCGGCGTGGTGGGTCGCCGAGCAGGAGCGGGCGCACGAGATCGACCGCCGCATCCGGGAGCGCCGCGCTTGAGCTTCCCCGGCTGCGTGAGCGGGCTTCTCTGCGTGCGCTGCGGGCGGCGGTATCGGAGCCTCCTCGACGGGCCGTGCGCGGCCTGCGGGCCCGAGGGCGTCCTCGAGATCGAGTTCGACCTGGCGCGGGCGCGGCGCACGCTCACGCCGCGTGCGCTGCGGTCGCGGCCGCGGAACGCCTGGAGATACGAGGAGCTGCTGCCGGTGCCCGCCGGCGCGCGGCGCCCCCCCCTCGAGCCCGGCTGGACGCCGATCCTGGAGACCCCCCGACTCGCCGAGTGGGCCGGCGTGCGGCGGCTGCTCGTCAAGGACGAGGGCCGGAACCCCACCGCCTCCTTCAAGGACCGCGCGAGCGCGGTGGGTGTCGCCCGCGCTCTCTCCCGTCGCGCGCGGGTCGTGGCCTGCGCCTCCACCGGCAACGCGGCGACGTCTCTTGCCGGCGCTGCGGCGAGCGTCGGCCTGCCGTGCGTGATCTTCGTCCCGGAGTTCGCGCCGGAGCCCAAGGTGGCGCAGCTCCTCGTCTTCGGCGCGCGGGTCCTGCGCGTGCGAGGCAGCTACGACGCGACGTGGGAGCTCTGCCAGCGGGCGTGCGAGCGCTACGGCTGGTACAACCGCAACGCGGCCGTGAACCCGTCGCTCGTCGAGGGGAAGAAGACGGGCGGGCTGGAGATCGCCGAGCAGTGCGGCGAGGAGCCGCCGGACTGGGTGGCGGTATCGGTCGGCGACGGCTGCACGATCGCCGGGATCGCGAAGGGCCTCGTCGAGATGAAGGCCCTCGGCTTCATCGCGCGGTTGCCGCGGATGCTCGGCGTCCAGGCCGCGGGCGCGCGGCCGCTGGTCGACGCCTTCGCCGCCGGCCGCGATCTCCTGCCCGGCCCGGCCGAGACGATCGCCGACAGCATCTGCGTCGGCCATCCGCGCAACTGGCGGAAGGCCCTGGCCGCGGTGCGAGCTTCGGGCGGGGCGTTCGTGGCCGTCCCGGACGAGGCCATCCTGGACGCGCAGCGCGAGACCGGGCGGCGGGCCGGCCTCTTCGGCGAGCCGGCGGCGGTGGCGGCCGTCGCCGGTCTCCGCCAGGCGGTGGCCGACGGGATCGTGAGCCGTCGGGCGTCGGCGCTCGCCGTCCTCACCGGCAGCGGGCTGAAGGACGTCCGCGCCGCGCTGCGCGCCGGGGGCGCGCCGGTGAGCCTTCCGGCCGACGACGCGGCCCTCGCGGATCACCTCCGCGAGCGGCCGCTCGCCTGAGGATGGCATGCTGCTGAAGGACACGACGGTCGCGACGCTCGATCCGCCCCGCGTAGAGTGGGCTGACCTCCGGATCGAGGGAGAGCGGATCGCCGACCGGGGCCCGGCGCTGACGCCCGCCCCGGGCGAAGAGGTCCTGGACCTCGAGGGCGCGCTCGTGCTGCCGGGCCTCGTCAACGCCCACACCCACCTGTACAGCGCCCTGGCTCGGGGCATGCCTGGGCCGAAGGAACCCCCGCGCACCTTCGTCGAGATCTTGGAACGCGTCTGGTGGCGGCTGGACCGCGCGCTCGACGAGGAGTCGGTGTACCTGTCCGGGCTCGTCGGTGCCATCGAGGCCGCGCGCTCCGGGACGACGGTCCTTTTCGACCACCACGCCTCGCCCTCCTTCATCGGGGGATCGCTCGCGACGCTGCGGCGGGCCGTCGAGGAAGTGGGACTGCGCTCGGTACTCTGCTACGAGACGACGGACCGCAACGGTCTCGAGGGCCGCGACGCCGGGATCGAGGAGAACCGCGGCTTCCTGGCGGCGGGCCCCACGGCCCTCACCCGCGCGATGGTGGGCGGCCACGCGAGCTTCACGCTGTCGGACGAGAGCCTCGACCGCCTGGCCGGGGTTGTCCGGGACACTAACTCGAGCCTGCATGTCCACGTGGCCGAGGACCACGCCGACGTCGAGGACAGCCGGCAGCGGGGTGGCGCGGGCGTCGTCGAACGCTTGCGCCAGCACGGGCTCCTCGTCCGCCGGACCCTGCTCGTTCACGGCGTCCACCTTTCCGGGCCCGAGCTGCTGGAAGCGCAGGCGTCGGGCGCGTGGATGGTCCACTGTCCGCGCTCGAACATGAACAACGGCGTGGGCCACGCGCCGACGGTGGCCTTCCGGCGCGCGGCCCTGGGCACGGACGGCCTAGACGCGGACATGCTGGCCGAAGCGCGGGCCGCTTACCTGAAGATGCGCGACGCGGGCTGCGCCGACGCTCTCGACGCGGCCCTGGCCATGCTCGTCGGCGCGCACCGCCTCGCCGCCGCATTCTTCGGCGTTCCCCTGGGGACGCTGGAAAGAGGCGCTCCGGCCGACCTCGTCGTGCTCGACTACCGGCCGCCGACGCCGCTCGCGTCGGAGAACCTCGCCGGCCACCTGCTCTTCGGCCTCGACCGGAGCCACGTCCGCTCGACCATGGTGGCCGGCCGCTTCGTGCTCCGCGATCGGCGGGTCACGACGGTGGACGAGACGGCCGTCATCGCCCGGGCTCGCACGGCCGCCGCGGCTCTCTGGGAGCGGATGCAGCGGCTCTGAACGCGGAGGTTCCGATGCGCCATCGCACGATCGTCCTCGTGGGTCTCATCACGCTCGGGCTGGCATTAGCGGTGGATGCAGCCCCGGCGAGGGTGACCGCCTGGCCCGTGGACGCCCTGGTCAAGGTCTTCCCGGGGGATCGGGCGCCGACGCAGCCGCCACCCGCGCCGGAGCTCCGGGCGGCCCGGAACCAGCACGTCAGCCTGCAGAGGGTCGAGCGCTTCCTCGGCGGCTTCCTCCCGCCCTGAACCTCCACCTCGAGGAGAAGGGCTGGAAGCCGATCTACCTCCAGCACGTCCTCGACGAGCCGCACGGAAACGAGCCAGCCGCGTACGCGCGGGTCGCCGCGCTCGCGAAGAGACACCTGCCCGGCGTGCCTACGATCGACGCGATCGACGCCCACGACGTGCCCGAGGCGCTGCGCGACGCGAGCGACGTCTGGGTCCCGCAGCTCGGCCGCTTCGACGAGCAGGTGGCGCTGCTGGCCGAGCGGCAGCGTGCCGGGAACGAGGTCTGGTACTACACCTGCCTCTTCCCGCGCGGCCGCTACATGAACCGCCTGATGGACCTCCCGCTCCTGAAAGCGCGGCTCCTCCACTGGCTCAACTACCGGTACTCGCTGACCGGGTTCCTGCACTGGGGCTGGAACTTCTGGACGCCGGAGCCGATGAAGGACACGCAGCCGGTGATCAACATGAACCTGACGCTGCTGCCGTCGGGCGACGCGTTCATCGTCTACCCCGACCGCGCACGGCTCTCCGTCTTCCCGTCCATCCGGCTCGAGGCCATGCGCGCGGGAGTCGAGGACTACGAGATGCTGGTCGCCCTGGCCCGGCGCGACCGCGCCGCGGCCGACGCCCTCGCCCGCGAGGCCGTGGCCTCGTTCACCGACTACGTCCGCGACCCGGCCGCCTTCCGCCGGATCGAGGCGAAGCTGATCGAGTCGCTGGCCGCCCGGTAGGAGGGGCTCAGGCCCTCGTCGCCGCGAGGCCGCTCGTGAACCGGGCCCCGACCTGCGCCCGCCGCGGGCAAGTCGAGATCTCCTCGTTGACCCCTGACCGGTGCGGGTGTAGCGTCGCGCACGAGGACCACCAGGGGAGGTGGGCATGAGGCTGGCGGTGATCGTGACACGGGTCTTCTCGGTTGCCTTCGTGTCCGCGGCACTGGTGGGCGCCGCTGCGGCACAGGAGCCGGGCGCCCCCGACGAGGAGGGCTGCAAGGACCTGCCCGTGCTGAGCCGGATGCCGGGCTGCAGCATCACCTCGTGCAGCGCCAAGGAGTACGACGCGGCCGAGGTGCAGGTGGGGGGCATGGATGACCAGAAGGGGGACTTCCAGAAGAAGTCCCTCGAAGGCCAGGTCGACGCAGTGACCTACATCTGCCCCGCGCGGCTGTCGCTGCTCCAGATCGGCCGCAACGCCGAGAACGCGCTGAAGACGGCGGGCTACACGGTCGTCTTCTCCGGGAAGAGCTGGAACGACAGCCCGATCGTCACGGTGCAGAAGGGCGTACGCTGGGTACAGGTGAAGGCGGAGCCGTGGAACGAGTTCACCAGCTACGAGCTCACCGCCGTGTCCGTCAAGGGCATGGCTCAGGAGATGGAGGCCACGGCCGAGCAGATGGCCGAGGAGATCGCGAGGACCGGCCACGTGGCCGTCTACGGGATCAACTTCGACACCGGCAGCGCGAAGGTCAAGCCCGCGTCCGACAAGGTCCTCGGCGAGATCGCGACGCTGCTCAAGAGGAACCCGGCCTGGAAGATGCGCGTGGAGGGCCACACCGACAACGTCGGGGCCAGGGCCACGAACCAGACGCTATCCGAGCAGCGCGCCGCGGCCGTGGTGGCCTGGCTGGCGAGCCACGGGATCGCCCCGGACCGGTTGGCGGCGCAGGGCTTCGGGGACGGCAAGCCGGTGGCGGACAACAAGACCGAGGATGGTCGGGGGAAGAACCGCCGCGTCGAGCTCGTGAAGCTGTAGATCGGGTCGCGGGCCGCCCGGCAGGAGATCAGCCGCGCCAGGTCAGGAAGTCTGCCGGCCCGTCCGGCCGGGCACGGGCTTCGCGGATGCCCATCGCCACGAACAGCCCGGCGAGGATGGCCTGGGGCGGACGGCGGGCGTCGAGGCGCCCGATCGCGACCAGGATGCCGAAGAGGATGGCCTCCGGGCGCGGGGGGCAGCCGGGGATGCAGGAGCCCGCGTCGAGGTGGCGAAGGCGCAGCGACCGGCCGAGCACCCGGTGGGACCTGGGTGGCCATGAGCCGGACGAGCCGTTCGCGGAGCACGCCGGGTTGGCCGCAGGCGCCGACGATCACGGTCGGCCTGAGGGCACGAACGACAGCGCCGAGGTCCCGAGCCCCGCGGCCCAGGCCGCTGCTCTCCGCCAGCAGGCTGGGCCAGGCGAACGGGCGCTGGAAGTCCTCTACGGCGCTTCCCTCGACGAGGAGCCCCTGCCGGTCGACGAGGGCGACGGCGCGCCGCAGGCGGTCTCCCTCCAGACCGGCCTTCGGCCCCTCAGGCGGGGCTCCCGCCAACCGACGTACAGCTCGTCCTCGAGGAGGGAAGCGTCGTCGGTCCCGGCGTCCAGGCTGATCGGCAGGGTCCCCGTGGGGTGGATCCCGGCCGCGGCCGTGTAGAGGGCGACCTTGCCGATCGCCATCGCCATCCCTCCGGCACCCTGGTCGCCCAGCCCGGAGACGCGCTGGTTGTCCGTCGCGACGACGAGGCGGATGTCCGGGCTGGGCGCGTTGGCCAGGACTTCCGCGACCCGCCCTCGATGGTCGGTCATCGGTCGCGGCGGGCGTCGCGCAGCGCGGCCTGGAACCGCACGGCCACGGCCTCGGGGTCGTGACGCTCCTCTCCGGTCAGCGTGAGGTACCACTCGAACGCGGGGCCGTCGATGCGGACCATCCAGCGCTCGGCGAGCCGCGAGCAGAGGATCTCGACCCTCCAGTCCCCGGCCATGTCCCGAAAGGCGTCCCGGATGGCCGTCTCCACGCCCTCCTTGCACGGCTCCCACGACGGGATCTCGCTTCGGATCTCGATGCTCGTCACCGGGGCTCCTTCAGGCAGAGGCATCACGCGGTTCAATCACTCCCGCCATGTCACGAAGTACAACGGCCCCCTCGGGCTCGGTACGCAGTCGCGCAGCTCGAGCGTGTCGAGCCTCTCCGGGCGAGCGTGCGGGGTGAGCGACACCGTCCCCTCGCGCTCGAGCCGGAGCAGGCACTCGTCGAAGACGAGCCGCGACACCTCCGGCGGCGGCTTCTGTTCGCTCCCTTGGCTCCATCGCGGCTGACCTCACTTCCCGGGGCCGGCCGGGCCCGCTTCCGCCCTGGCCGAGCCGGCGCCGGGGGCCGGTCCGTCGGGTCGAGCCCGCGCCTCCCGGATGCCCATCGCGACGAACAGCCCGGCGAGGATGGCCTGGGGCGGCGGCGGGCAGCCGGGGACGTAGATGTCGACCGGGATCACGCGGTCGACGCCGCCGCGCGACGCGTACGTTCCCTCGCCGAAGAGGCCGCCGCTGCAGCCGCAGGCGCCCACCGCCACGACCACGCGGGGCTCGGGGGTCGCCTCCAGGGTCCGAAGGAGTGCGACCTCCATGTTCCGGGTGACGGGCCCCGTGACGAGCAGGAGATCCGCGTGCCGCGGGCTGGCCACGAAGTGGATCCCGAAGCGCTCGAGGTCGAAGACGGGATTGGCCGTGGCAGCGATCTCGAGCTCGCAGCCGTTGCAGCTTCCCGCGTCCACCTGACGCACGTGAAGCGAGCGGCCGAGGCGGCCGCGGATCCGCGCCTTGAGGGCCTCGGCGGACTCGGCCAGCGAGGGCCCGGGCAGGCTCTCCTCCTGGCGGAACGTCGCGTGCCCCGTCGAATCGAGATCGAAGGAGGCACGGCGGGTGAGCTGCTCGCGCGTGTACGTGGCGAGATCGAACTCGTTGCCGGCGGTCACCGCTCCCTCGGGGCACGCGGGGAGGCACTCGCGGCAGGAAATGCACTGCCCGTAGGATAGGGACACGGTGCGGCTTGTCCTGAGTGAATACCCAGGGCTGGTCCTGGGCGAAGGCCCAGGGCGCGTCGGGTCCGTCTCACCGACTTGGATCGCCCCCGTCGGGCAGGCGCGCGCGCAGTCCCCGCACGCGGTGCACCGCCGGAAGTCGATGACGGGGAAACCGAGGCGCAGCCGGGCCGCGAGTGGCCGCGGCTCGGTCACGATTCCGGTTCGCGCGCTGCGGGCCAGGATCCTGAACATCGCTCCTCCTCGCGCCTACCGGTCGTTTCCCGAGTACGACAGGTCGAAGCTCTTGTTGATCACGGGGAAGTCCGGGATGATGTTGCCCGGCACGGTCTGGGCGAGCCCGGGCCAGTTCTTGAAGCTCGGGTCCGTGACCTTGACGCGGGTGAGACGCCCGTAGGCGTCCGTTTCCACCCAGTGCAGGCAGGGTCCGCGCCATCCCTCGGCCCACCCCAGGGCCGCCGAGAATGCCGGCAGCTCCGAAGGCAGCGGGGTGAGGAGAGGCGAGTCGGGGAGCGCGGAGAGCGCCTGACGGAGGATCGCGAGCGACTGCTCCACCTCCCTCGCCCGGACCATCAGCCGGGCGCGCACGTCGCCGCCCTCCTCCACCGGCACCTCGAAATGCAGCGAGTCGTAGGCGTCGTGCGGGTGGTCGCGGCGCAGGTCCTCGTCGATCCCGGAGGCCCGCGCGGCGAGGCCGACGACGCCGAGATCCCGGGCCGCCTCCGTCGAGAGCACCCCGGTCCCGTCCACCCGGTCGGTGAAGCTGCCCGAGTCGATGAGCAGGGTGAACAGCGACTCGAAGTCGGCCTGGAACCGACGAAGGTGCGCCTGCAGCTCCTCTCGGCCCACGGCGGACAGGTCGGTTTTCACCCCACCCGGGGCCACCGTCCCGCGGAGCAGCCGGGACCCGAAGAGCCGCTCGTGCAGTGAGACGAGGCGCTCGCGCAACAGCTGGGCGTGCGCGGCGGGGGCGGCGAAGGCCACGTCGGTGGCGACGGCCCCGATGTCCGCGACGTGGTTGTAGAGGCGCTCGAGCTCCAGCAGGACGACGCGGAGGTGGCGCGCCCGGGGCGGCGGCGGGCAGCCGGTGAGCCTCTCGATCGCGTGGGCCCAGGCGAGAGCATGGCCCACCGCCGTGTCGCCGGAGACGGACTCGGCGAGATAGAGGCCGTGGCGCCACGGCAGCCGCTCGAAGCGCTTCTCCGTCCCCTTGTGCACGTAGAAGAGGCGGAGCTGCAGGTAGAGGACGGGCTCTCCGGCCACTCCGAAGCGGAAGTGCCCGGGCTCGATGATGCCGGCGTGCACGGGGCCCACCGGCACCTGGAAGACCCCTTCGCCCGTGACGGGACGGAACGGGTGAAGGGCGCCCTCCACGCGTGGCACGGAGCGGTCGTCGGCGAAGTCCTTGCGGAGCGCCCACTCGCCCTCGGGCCAGTCGTCGTGCAGGGAGACGCGGGTCGGGTTCGGGTGGCCCTCGGGCACGAGCCCGAACATGTCCATTACCTCGCGCTCGAACCAGTTCGCGGCGGGGTGCTTCGCCGCGATCGACGGGAAGCGGGGGTGCGCGGGATCGACGCGGGTGGAAACCCGCAGGAACGTCCGGTGTCTCGGCAGGAGCCAGACCTGGTGGAGGGCGTAGACCGCGTTCCAGACGCGCTCGTCGGTGGCGAAGAGAGACGCCAGGCGGGCTCCCAGGCCGGACACGAGGCGGTCGGCCACGGCGGGGAGCGCTTCCGGCTCGACGTCGGCCCGCAGCTCCCCGGGGCGCGGCTCGCGGATGGAGCCCGCCGGGATGGCCAGGGCTTCGGCGACGACGGCGATCGCTGGGTTCATGCGCCCGCCTCCACGACCCGCAGGGCCGCGCGGATCAGCGCCACGAGCGGCCCCGGCAGGTAGAACGCCGAGACGACGGCCAGCATCGCGGCGACGAGCGTCGTGCCCATGGCCAGGTCGAGCCGCTCCGGCAGTGCCCGACGATCCCCGGGGTTGGCGTCGGGACCCGGGACGAGCCCTGGGTCTTCACCCAGGACAAGCTTGCCCACCTGGTAGAAGAAGCCGCAGAAGAGCACGACCAGGGCGGCGAGGAAGACCGCGGTCACCGCCGGGTGGGGACCGAAGAAGCCGGCCTTGAGGATCGTGATTTCGCTGAAGAACAGGCCGAAGGGCGGGGAGCCCGTCACCATGAGGGTCGCGAGGAGAAGCAGGCCGCTCGCGACCGGCGTTCGTGCCAGCGTGCCCTCGCCGATCTCGTCGAAATCGGACGACCGGTGGAGCTGGGCGAGCGTGCCCGCCGAGAAAAACGCCACTGGCTTGGCGAACGTGTGGTAGGTCATGTGGAGCAGGGCGCCGAAGGCAGCCGTCTCCCCCCCCAGGCCGAACCCCACCGCCATGATCCCCACGTGCTCGATGCTCGAGTAGGCCAGGAGGCGCTTGAGGTTCCACTGGATGAGGATGAAGGGCGTCGCGACGAGGACGGAGGCGAGCCCCAGGGCGAGGAGCAGCCGGCCCGAGAAGGCCGGCCCCAGGACGGCCTTCGACACGAGGTGCACCCGCAGGAGGGCGTAGAGAGAGCAGTTCATCATCCCCACCGCCATCAGGACGCCGGCGGGCGAGGGCGCCTCGCGGTAGGCATCCGGTTTCCAGGTGTGCATGGGAGCGAGGCCCGCCTTGGTGCCGTAGCCGATGAGGAGGAAGACGACGGCCAGCTTCACGGTGAACGGGTTGAGCTCGGCGGCGTGGGCGAGGAGCCGCGTCCAGTCGAGGGCCGACATCTCCTCGCCGAGGACGCCCTGGCCCGACGCGAAGAGCAGCACCGTGCCCAGGAGAGCGAAGGCGAGGCCCACGCTGCCGAGGACGAGGAACTTCCAGGCCGCCTCCAGGGAGGTGTCCCGGTTGTGGAAGGCCACCAGGAACACAGACGCGAGGGTGGTCGCCTCCACCGCGATCCAAAGGATGCCGAGGTTGTTGGACACGGCGACGAGGAGCATCGCCGCCAGGTAGGCGGGCACGAGGGCCAGCAGCTCCGTTCTCCTCTTCGCCGGGACGAAGCCCGCTCGCTCGTTGCGCTCGAGGTATCCCACGGAGTAGAGGCCCGACAGCAGGCCCACGAAGGCGGTCAGGACGAGGACCAGCGCCGAGAGGCCGTCGACGCGTAGCGCCCCGCCGAAGGCGACGGGCGTCTCTCCGGCCAGAAACCGCGCGGCCGTGGCCAGGGCGAGGCCGAAAGTCGTCGCAAGGCCGCCCAGCAGGACGGCCTCCTTGGGCCGGCGCGGGCCGGGGAGCGCGCCGATGCCGGCGGTCGCGAGAGGAGCGGCGAGCGTCGCGAGGAGGAGGTTCACCTCATCCCCTGAGGTTCGAGAGGCGGCTCGTGTCCATGGACTCGAAACGGTCCACGATGCGGTGCACGAGGACGCCCAGGACCAGCACGGCCAGGATCACGTCGAACGAGATGCCCAGCTCCACGATCAGGGGCATCCCCGAGGTCGCCCCCAACGCGACCAGGAACACGGCGTTCTCGACCGTGAGCAGGGCCAGGATCTGGGTGACGGCCTTGCGGCGCGTCACCATGAGGAAGAGGCCCATGAGGACCATCGAGAGGGCGACCCCGACCACCTGGTGGGGCACCCCCTGGCTGGCCCCGGCCATGCCGAGGCTCACCCGGTACCCCACCACGGTCAGGCCCAGGCACAGCAGCAGCGACGCCGGCACGTTGACGTAGGGCTCGATCTCCCGCCGGATGCCCACCCGGTCGATCACCTTCTGCAGGAACCAGGGGATCAAGACGGCCTTCAGGACGATCGTGAGGCCGGCGGTGACGAAGAGGTGGAACCGATGCTCGGTCAGGCCCATAGCGACGCCCACCGCGCCGAGGAGCAGCGACTGCAGGCCGTAGAGCCGGATGGCGACGACGAGCGCCTTCTGGCCCACCATGAGGTAGACGGTCACCAGCATCCCCGCCGCGCACAGGATCACGAAGTCGTTGGTCATTCCGGTCACCTAGAAGAACCGCATCGCCAGCGCGAGGAAGCCCAGGCCGAGCGACACCGCCATCAGCTCCGGGACCCGGAAGAAGCGGAGCTTGGCGTTGGTCGTCTCGACGAGGACCACCACCACCGCGAGGGCGACGATCTTCGCGGCCAGGAGGAGCGCGGCCACGCCGAGCGCCTGTGGCCGGAGGCTCGTGGCGACGCCGAGGGGCAGGAAGAGGTTGACGAGCAGCGTCATGAAGAGCAGCTCCTTCACCGCGGAGGCCCACTCGACGAGGGCGAGGTCCGGACCGGAGTACTCGAGGACCATGGCCTCGTGGATCATGGTCAGCTCGAGGTGGGTGGCCGGGTTGTCCACCGGGATACGGCCCGCTTCGGCGAGGAGGACGATGAACAGCGCCGCCGCCGCCAGCAGCTCGCTGGGGTGGATTGAGACCCCGCGCTCAGCGGTGCGCCGCGCGAGCTCGCCCAGGTTGAGCGAGCCGGCGGAGAGCCCCGCCGTGAAGAGGGCCAGCATCATGGCCGGCTCCGCCAGCGCCCCGACCGTCATCTCGCGGCTCGCGCCCATGCCGCCGAAGGGGCTGCCCGTGTCCAGAGCGGCCGCCGCCAGCGCGAAGCGCCCCAGGGCCAGGAGGCCGACCAGCAGCAGGATGCCGCCCGCCCCCTCGAGGGGCGGCGAGGTGATGAGCGTCGGGACGAGGGCGGTGGCCGCGAGCGCGCTCGCGAAGTAGACGCGCGGGCCGGCCACGAAGACCCACGACGCGGTCGTCGAGCGCACGGGCTCCTTGCGCAGCAGCTTCGCCAGGTCGCGGTACGGCTGCCACAGCGGCGGGCCCTGCCGGACCTGGAAGGCCGCCTTCATCTTCTTGATCAGCCCGCGCAGGAGCGGGGCGAGCAGAAGGAAGCCGGCGGCCTGCGCGACCGCGAAGAAGGCATCGTTCATCCCCGCCACCAGAGGTAGACCACGAGAACGAGGACGAGAGCCATGACGTAGCCGAGGTAGGCGTGGAGGCTCCCCGCCTGGATGACCCGCATGCGGGTCGCCAGGCCCAGGACCGTGCGCGTGAGGGGACGGTACACGAAGCGCTCGAAGGTGGGCTCGACCTCGGCCCGGTAGCGCACCTCTCTCGCGTAGTAGGGCGCCGCCTCCAGCGTCGAGACCTCACGGGTGGGGCGGTAGATGGCGCTGAAGATCATCATCAGGGGCTTCGAGAAGGCCGTCGCGGTGTACTCCGTCTCCGGCGAGAGCTCGCCGCCGCATCCCCAGGTCGGGGCGGTGCGGCGACTGAAGGCGGTGCGCGTCGCGACGAACGTCGCGACGGCCAGCGCGGCGGCCAGGGCGAGAGCTGCCGTGGGAAGAGCGAGCCAGTCGAAACCGCCGGGGCCCGGGGCGATCCGGAAGACGTCTCCCACCAGCGCCGCGCCCGGCCGGGCGCCGATCAGGCCGCCGGCGAGGCCGGCCAGCGCCTCGACCACGGGGCCGGGGAAGAGCCCCAGCGCGACGCAGGCCGCGGCGAGGCCGGCCTGGGGCGCCAGCATCAGCCAGTGTGACTCGCGCGCCTCGCTCGCGGCCGCGCTGCGGGGCAACGCCAGGAACGTGATGCCGAAGGCCTTGACGAAGCAGGCGGCGGCGAGCGCGGTCGTCAGCCCCAGCAGCGCGGCGCCGATCGGGAAGGCGACCCGGACGAAGGTGTCCGTCGAGGTGTGGAAGCCCAGCAGGAGCGACTGGAACACCAGCCACTCGCTCACGAAGCCGTTGAGGAAGGGCAGACCCGAGATGGCCGCCGAGGCGACGAGGAAGAACCCCGCCGTCCACGGCATGCGGCGGGCGAGGCCGCCCATCTCCTCGATGTGGCGAGTGCCGGTGGCGGCGCCGACACCGCCCGCCCCGAGAAAGAGCAGCCCCTTGAAGAGGGCGTGGTTGAGGACGTGGAGAAGCGAAGCCGCGAAGGCGAGCACCGCCAGCTCGGGCCGTCCCGTCGACCGAGCGAGCATCCCGACCCCGGCGGCCACGAGGATGATGCCGATGTTCTCGATGCTGTGATAGGCGAGCAGTCGCTTGAGGTCGTGCTGCATCAGCGCGTAGAGGACTCCCATCACCATCGAGACGGCGCCCACGGCGAGGACGAGGCCGCCCCAGGCCCCGGCCGGCACCCCCAGGCCCGCGACGCACACGCGGAAGATCCCGTAGATTCCGACCTTGATCAGGACGCCGGACATGAGCGCGGAGATCGGGCTCGGCGCTGCCGGGTGGGCCTCGGGAAGCCAGACGTGGAGAGGGATCACCCCGGCCTTCACCCCGAATCCGGCGAGGAACAGCAGGAACACGACGTCGCGGGAGGGCGCCGCCGCCGCGTGTCGTCCGAGGATGTCGGTGAAGGCGAGCGAGTGCCCGCCCGAGGCGAGGAGGAAGAAGCCCGCGACGAGGCAGCCTGTGCCGACGTGCGACATGGCCAGGTAGAGGAAGGCGGCCCGGCGGGACTGTGCGTGCTCGTGCTCGGTCGCCACCAGGGCGACCGTGGCCAGGGTCATGATCTCCCAGGCGAAGAGGAAGCCGATGGCGTCGCCCGCCAGGAAGACCATCTCGACCGAGCCCAGCAGCACGTTGAAGCCGACGCCGACGAAGGCGACTCGGCCAGGGCTCGACCCGTGGGCGAAGTAGGCCACGCTGTAGACGGCGACCGCGACGCCCAGGATGGCGAGGACCACGAGGAACCAGCCCGAGAGGGCGTCCACGGCGTAGCCCAGCGTCAGCCCCGAGGCGGCGTGGCTGATGAAGGGACCCCGGGCAGCGGCGCCGCCGGCGCCGAGACCGAAGATCCCTATACCGCCAGTGAGCAGGGACGCCGCGGCGGACCCGCCGAAGGCCGTCCAGCGACTCGCGCGCGGGCTGCGGTGGAAGGCGAGCGTGAACGCGATCGCCGCCAGACGGGCGGCGGCGGCGAGGAGCAGCCAGGCCGCGGGCTCAGCGGCGTGCAAGAGCCCCCTCTCGGGACGTCATCCCCGTGGTCCCGCCCCCTGCAGCCACGCGGGGTCGTAGACCAGGCGGAGACAGTGCGGACAAGGGGCGACGCCGCGGCGCTGGCGGATGATCTGATCGAGCTTCGAATGCAGGCGCACGTGGCAACCAGAGCAGACACTCGCCACCAGGCGGACCACCGCCGGCTGTCGTCCCGCCCGGAGCGCCCGGTCGTAGGCTTCGAGGATCCCGGGCGAGATCCGCGCCCCGAGCCCCTGGCGTTCGTCCGCCATCTCGTCGTACACGGGCGTCCGCCGCGCGGCTTCACGCTCCAACAGAGCGGCGTCCAGCTCGGCCAGGTGGAGCAACGCGGAGATCTCGAGGGTCGTGCTCGTCGGGCCCGCGGTGGGCTGGCGCGCGGGGGCCGGCGGCTCGATCGGCGTCGCCTTCTTCCGGGGCGCCCGTCGGCGGGACCGGGCGCCGGTGTCGGCTTCGCTCATGGCTGCTCCGTCCATTCAGGGTCGTACATGAGCCGCTCGCAGTGGGGACACGGGACGAGGCGGGCCTCGCTCTGGAACTCGGAGGTGACCGCGATCGGCAGGCGATGAAAGCACCCCCAGCAGACGGCCCCGTGCGTGCCGATGGCCGCCGGCTGCCGGCCGAGGCGAAGCGCCTTCGCGTAGATCTCGAGCGCCACGCCAGGGATGCGGCTCATGAGCACGGTCCGGCGCTCGGCGAGATCGGCACACGCGTCTCGCAGGTCGGCGGACGCGGCGAGGGCGTCGGCCTGCTTCCTTTCCGCCTGTCGCATGACAAGAGCCACCCGCCTCTCCTTGCCTCGGAGCGCGCGCCGCAGCTTCTCCACCTCGGGAATGGCGGCTCCCGACTGCTCGAGCTGGTGCAGCTCCTCCCGGGCCGCCTCCAGCTCCGGAGTTAACCGTGTGAGGTCGCTCGTCGTCCGGTCGAGGATGGCGAGGGACTGCGCCACGGAAGCCTCGCGCTTCGCGAGGCCCTCGTCGAGGGCCACGAGGTCGAGCAGGGCTCGCACGTCGCCCCGGGCCGGCGCCACGGCGACCTTCGCCGTCTTTCTGCGGCACGTGTGCTCAACTCCGTCCATCGACACCTCCTCGTCCCGCATGGGGCGGCCGCGAGGGCGGCGAGATCGCGGCGCGGCCGCTGCGCAGGGCCCGGCGGAGAACCTCGGGTGGGGCGGGCCAGGACACGAATGCCGTTGCTCCGCCCTCGAGCGCGTCCTTGAGCCCGCGGGCGGCGGTCGTCGCGACGACGACGACTGCCGTGGAGGGAGAGATCCTCCGGCACTCCCGCAGGGCGACCATCCCCTTGAGCCCGAGGCGGTCGGCATTGACGATGAGCGCCGTCACCTCGCTCGCTCCGAGAAACGCCGGGGCTTCGCCGAGCTCGGCGAGCCGCACAACGAAGGCGCCGTCCCGGCCGACGAGCTCCCGCGCGACGAAGGCCTCGAAATCGGCGGGCCATTCGTGCTCGTAGCCGGCCAGGGCCACGTGCAGCGGAGCGTGCTCGGGATCCTGTGCAGACGTGCCCATGGGTACCGCAGACCCGGACTGCACGGGTCATGCCCTGCACGCGGGTCAGCCTCGAACTAGCTCATCTGGCTATGCTTATCTAGCAGGGTCTCCGGCCGTCTCGATCTGGAAGAGGCGGAAATATGCCGATTCCGCACTCGACGCTCCCCGGTGAAGCCCGTGGGGTGCCATTCCGGCATCTCGGGGGATCAGAGTTCCGGCTTCGTTGCCGGACTGGCAGTCCGAGGCCCCGCCCCGGGACGGATCTGGTAGCTCCGGAGCTTGGTGTGCAGGGTACGCAGCCCGATCCCCAGCACGCGGGCGGCGTCTTTCAGCGTCGGGTAGGCCTCGACGGTGCGGCGGATGATCTCCCGCTCCGCGTCCTCCATCCGCGTGCCGACCGGAAGCCGGATCTCGGCCGCCACGGTCGCTTCGCGCACGTTCGCGGGCAGGTCGGCCACGTCGATCTCCACCTTGGGGCTGGTGAGGGTGAGGCTCTCCATGCAGTTGCGAAGCTCCCGGATGTTGCCCGGCCAGCGATAGCGGGCGAGCTGGGCCAGGGCGTCCGGGGTCAGCCGCTTGGGAGCGAGGTCGGACTGTCGCGCGACGTCCTCGAGGAAACGCTGGGCGAGCACCGGGATCGCGTCCTGGCGGTCCCGCAGGGGCGGGACGGTGAGCGTGACGACCTTGAGGCGATAGTAGAGGTCGGAGCGGAAGCGCCCGCTCTCGACGAGCGCTTCCAGGTCGGCGTTGCTCGCGGCGAGGAGATGGATGTCGACCGCGATCTTGCGCGTGCCGCCCACGCGCCGGAACTCGCGCCGCTCGAGCGCCCGCAGGAGCTTGGCTTGGCAGCCGAGGCCCATCTCGTTGACCTCGTCGAGGAAGAGGGTGCCCCCGTCGGCGGTCTCCATCACGCCTTCCTTGGGCCGATCCGCGCTCGTGAAGGCCCCCCGCTCGTGGCCGAACAGCTCGCTCTCCAGGAGGGCCTCGGAGAGCGTCGCGCAGTTCACCGCGACGAAGGGGCCGTCCCGCCGGGGCCCCAGCGAGTGGAGAGCCCGCGCGATCAGCTCCTTGCCCGTCCCGCTCTCCCCGAGGATGAGGATGGTCGACTGGTGCCGGGCGAGCCTCTTGACGGTGTCGAAGAGCTCGAGCATGGCTCGCGAGCGTCCGATGATCCCGAGCCGGTCCATCTCCGCGGCGGCCCGCGACGGAGGCGTCGCCAGGACCCCGCTCGCGCTCGCCCGCTCGATGCCCCGGGCCAGGGTCGCGAGGAGGCTCTCGATGTCGAGGGGCTTGGTGAGGAAATCCGTGGCGCCGCGCTTCATCGCCTCGACGGCGGTGTCGACGGTCCCGAAGCCGGTGACGACGATGGCGGGCAGCCCGGGGTGCTGCTCGAGCACGGCGTCGAGGACGGCCGCGCCCTCCATGTCCGGGAGCTTCATGTCGAGGATGAGCGCGTGCAGCTTCTCGCGGCGGGCGGCGGCGAGCGCCGCGCGGCCGTTCGAGGCCTGGCGCACCGCGTAGCCGTTCTTCTCGAGCACCCAGGCCAGGCTCGACCGGCTCTCGGCGTGGTCCTCGACGAGGAGGATGGTCTGCATCAGCCGGCCCGCGGCCCCGCCGGCAGCGAGAGGCTGGCGCTGGTGCCTTCGCCCTCGCGGCTTCGCACGGCCAGGGTGCCCCCGTGAGCCTCCACGATGCGGCGCGCGATGGGGAGCCCCAGCCCGGTCCCGCCCTCGCGCGTCGTGAAGAACGCGTCGAACACGCGGGGGAGGACCTCCTCCGCCATGCCCTCGCCGGTGTCGCGCACCACGATCTCGAGCGCCCGCGCGTCGCCCCCGGCCTCGATCGCGATCGCGCCGCCGGCCGGCGTCGCCTGGATCGCGTTCAGCACCAGGTTCAGCACCGCGTGCTTCAGCTGGAAGCCGTCCGCCACGACGGTCTCGGGCCCGCCCGCGACGGCCAGGGAGAGCGACACCCCCTTGCGGGCGCACTCCGGGCCGATGAACGTCACGAGGTCCGCGAGGAGAGGGCGCACGGCCACCGGCTCCAGCTTCGGGCGGGGCGGCCGGGCGAAGCGCAGGAACTCCGTCACGAAGTTGTCGAGGCTGCGCAGCTCGTGGGCGATCTTGCCGATCACCTCGAAGACGTGGCGGTTGCGGTCGGGGACGATCTCCGACAGCTCCTGCTCGAGGATGCCCAGGTTGATCTGCAGGGCGTTGAGCGGGTTCCTGACCTCGTGGGCGATGCCGGCGGCGATCGCCTCGACGAGGGGCGCGTGCGGCTCCGCGGCGTGCTCCAGGCCGTCTTCGCCCGTCCGGTCACTCACTCCGCAGATGCTAGCCTGTTTTGGCTCCCGTCCGCTCCGCTACCACTGCCCCAGGAGCGCGCTGGGGAAGCGGGCCAGCACCGCGATCGCGTGCTGCATCTCGCGCAGGTCCACGCACTCTCCGACGCGGTGCGTGTTCTGCTCGATGCCGGCGCCGATCCCGAACATGGCCGGGTGCTTCACGTCGCCGGAGACGACCCAGCGCTTCGCCTCGGGAACCGCGATGGTCCGGTCACCGGCGGGGATGGGGAAGCCGACGCCGTCCGTCGAGAAGATCCAGCGGTCGACCCGCGGCTCCTTCCGCAGCGCGCCTTCCCGCGCTCCCCCCGGCGCCTCGGCCACGTGGGGCGTCACGACCCTGCGGTAGGCCTCGACCGCGGCGCGGATCGCCGGGTGGTCCTCGGGCGTCAGCCAGCCCCGGTAGATCTGCGGGTTGTCGGCCAGGTACCCGCGCCACGTCTTCTCGCGGTACCGCGGGACCGCGACGTCCACCCGCAGCCCGGCCGCTCGCGCCGCGCGCACCGCGTCGAGCGCCTCGACGTCGCGCACCGCCTGCCCCGGCGTCTCGCCGGCCGTGAGCCTCCGGTCGAAGCGGAAGGTGAGGCGCTCGGGGACCGCGCAGTCGCTCGGCGTGTCGAGCCTCGCCCACGACGCGGTGCGCGTGCCGTGGCCGAGGAACGGGTGGTCGAGGAAGCCCTCGCGTGCGTCGTAGCGCCGCGCGGCCTCGGCCACGATCGCCCCGCCGTGCTCGAGGGGATTGAGGCCTTCCCACGGCATCGAGCCGTGGCAGGAACGGCCGGTCACCACCACTTCGATCTGCATCCGCCCGCGCTGGCCGCGGTAGATCCCGAGAGCGCCCTTCTTGGAGTCGCCCGTGCCCTCGGTGAGGATAACGACGTCGGGGACGAGCTCGGGCGGGGCGCCGGGCAGCACGTGGCCCATCAGGTGGAGGGGTCCGCCGCCGTCGTTGTCCTCCTCGGCGGCCGTGGCATAGGAGCGCACGATGACGCCGCGCAGCGCCCCCTCGGGCAGAAGCTCGAGCAGGATCTTCGTGGCCACGATCTGGGACACGACGCCGGCGAGCTGGTCGGCCGAGCCGCGGCCGAACAGCAGGTGCTCCCGCTCGCCGTCGGGCGGCAGGTAGCCGAGGAGGCCACGGAGCCCCGAGCGGTCCACGCGGTCGAGGTCCACGAGGCCGTCGTAGGCGTCGATCCCGCCGTTCGTCTTCTCCTGCCACACCGGCCGCAGGGCCTTCACGGTGTCGGCGTGCCCGTCCATGTAGACGACGCGCTTGTCCCGCGCGCGGACGCCGTCGGCCTCGTCCTGGACGACCCAGACGAGGTTGCCGTACGCGTCGAAGCCCACGTCCTCCGGACGACGTACGGCGCCCACCTCGACGACCGTGCGCTTCAGGTACTCCATCCGCGGCCCCTCGTGGTTGCTGAGGCCGCAGAGGGGATCGCCGCCCTCCTCGACTGGCTTGTCCACGTAGTCGGCCGGGATGCGGATCGACTCCTTGAGGATGCGGGCGGCGAGCGGGCGGTAACGGGTGGCGAGGTTGGCGACCTTGTCGTCGAGCGGGGGCATGAAGCTACTCCTCGGAGCCGAGGCCCTCGAGGCGGGCGGCGAGGCCGTCGACCTTCGCCGCGGCCAGGAGCGCCATGATCACGTACACCTTCTTGTTGGCCTCGCGCGCCACGTCCACGCGGAAGCGCTCCATGACACCCGGGCTCACCTCGGCCCCCATGTCGGCCGGCAGGCAGTGCAGGTAGAGCGCGTCCTTCGTGAGGCCCATCCGCCGCTCGTCGCAGATCCAGTCGCGGTGGCGGGCGTTCCGCTCGAGCGCGCGCGTCTCGATGTCGGCCATCCGGGCTTTGTCGCCCTCTCGGTTCGCCTCGACCCGCTCCTGCATGAGGTCCCACGGGCCCCACGACTTCGGGTAGACGGCGTGGGCCCCGGTGAAGGCCTCGTCCATCGAGGACACGGCCCGGAAGGAGCCGCCCGAGGCCCTGGCGTTGGTGGTGGCCGCGGCCATGGGCTCGTCCATCAAGCGGTAGCCCTCGGGCTGCGCCAGGGTGACGTGGGCCCCGAAGCGCGTCAGCAGCGTGACGAGCCCCTGCGGCACCGAAAGCGGCTTGGCGTAGCTCGGCGAGTAGGCCCAGGAGACGGCGATCTTCTTCCCGGCGAGGTCGCCCAGGCGCTCGCGCAGCCACAGGAGGTCGGCCAGCGTCTGCGTGGGGTGGTCCACGTCGCACTGCAGGTTGACGATGGGGACGACGCGGCGGTCGCCCGTCGCGGCGAGGTAGGCGTCGATCCCGCTCTTCACGTCGCGCATGAAGCGGTTGCCCTCGCCGAGGATGAGGTCGTGGCGGATGCCGAGGGCGTGCGCGTTCATGCCGAGCATGGCCCCGGTCTCGGCCGCGGTCTCGCCGTGGGCCACCTGCGTCGAGGAGCCGTCGACGACCACCGGCTGCATGCCGAGGCGCGCCGCCGCCCCCGCCCAGGCCGACTTGGTGCGCGTCGAGGTGTCGAAAAAGAGGGCGTAGGCGAGCTGGTCGGGGAGGAGGGCGATCGGCTTCCCAGCGCGGTCGAGGGCCTCGAGCCGGGAGGCGAGGGCGAGGAGCGCGTCGAGGTCGCGCGTGGACCAGTCCTGCGTCAAGAGGAGGGAGCGTCCGTGGAGAGCGTCGAGGGCGGAGGCGTCCAGGCGGGTCGTCATGGAGCCGTCATTATGGGACAAGCACTCGCGGCGTGCGTCCCGGATATGGGCTATTCTGGATGCTTCCACGAGGCGTGGCCGCGGAGCCGAGCCGCCGTTCAGCAGCGGGAGCGGTCCGATGGCATGGAGGGAGTCGGCATTGACGAACACCGAGTCCGGCTGGCACCAGCATGGACTTCCGCCGCCGCGCCGGCTCGCTGCGAACAGAGAGGGGCCGGGCCACCTGACGGTCCTCGGCGGGGGGATCACGGGCCTCGCCGCCGGGTTCTACGCGCGGCGGCGTGGCCTGCCGGCCACCGTCTACGAGGGG
This sequence comes from Vicinamibacteria bacterium, assembly GCA_041489115.1. Classification (GTDB taxonomy): domain Bacteria; phylum Acidobacteriota; class Vicinamibacteria; order Fen-336; family Fen-336; genus DATBSL01. Next base: position 29,966 of record JBGPQQ010000001.1, read on the forward strand.
CAGGCGCGTCCCGGAGGCCTCAGCGTCACCTTCGCGCACGACGGCTTCCTCTTCGATTCGGGGGCGCACCGTTTCCACGACAAGGACCCCGCGATCACGCGCGACGTGCGGGCGCTGCTCGGCGAGGACCTCCGCGCCGTGGACCGGCCCAGCATGATCTTCGACGGCGGCCGGATGATGAAGTTCCCCTTCCGGCTGACCGACGTTCTCTCGCACCTGGGGCCGAGGGTACTAGCCCGCGGCGTGCTGGATCTGGCGGCCGTGCGCATGGCGGGTCGGGGCCCAGCACCGGAGAGCTTCGCGGTCCTCGCCACACGGAGGTACGGCCGGACGCTGGCCGCGCGGTTTCTCCTGGGCTACTCGCGCAAGCTCTGGGGTCTCCCTTGCGAGCGCCTGTCGGTGCGGGTCTCCGGCGACCGGCTGGATGGACTCGATCTGCGGCAGTTCCTGCTCCATACGTTCCTCGGTCGGAGACGAGACCAGCGGAGCGCCGACGGGACCTTCTACTACCCCGCTCGCGGCATCGGCATGCTGGCCGAGGCTCTCGCCCGGGGTTGCGAGCCGCACGGGGTCCGCACCTCCGCGGAGATCCGCCAACTCCACCACGACGGCGCCCGGATCCGCTCCATCGCGGTGGCCGGGGCGCGGGACCAGGTTCCCGTGGACGCGCTCGCCAGCACCCTGCCGGTGGAACGGCTCCTGGCCATGATGGATCCCCCTCCACCCGAGGGCATCCTCCGGCTCGCGCGCGACCTGACGCACCGGGACCTCGTGCTGGTCGCCCTCTTCCTCAGGAAGGAGTCCGTCACCGACGCCGCCACCGTCTACTTTCCCGATCCGCGAGTCCCGTTCACCCGCGTCACCGAGCCCAGGAACCGGAGCGAGGCCATGAGCCCTCCCGGGCACACGTCGCTGGTGGCGGAGATCCCCTGCGGGCCCGGGGATCCGGTCTGGAGCGCCGACGACGCCCATCTCGTTCGAATGACGCAGAGGCCGCTCGAGGAGATCGGGTGGGTCCGGGACGGGGAGGTCGTGGGATCCCAGGTGGTGAGGCTCCGGCACGCGTATCCCGTGTTGTCCCTGGATTTCGAGCGCTCCCTCGGAGCGATCCTCCGGTACCTGGACGGCTTCGGGAATCTCACGCTGGCCGGGAGGAACGGCCGGTTCGAGTACGGGTGGATCCACGACATGGTTCGCAGCGGGAGGGACCTCGTGGCTTCGTGCGTCGGCGGTCCCCTCGTGACGGAAGCCGGCGTCGCGTAGGGGGGCCGTGGTGAGGGTCCTCCTGCTTCATCCCGCGCGGAGCGACACGATCGACCGGCTGATCCGCCTGCCCCCCCTGGGCCTGGCCTGTGTGGCGGGAGCCCTGCGCGCGGCCGGCCACGAGGTTCGCATCCTCGATGCCGCGGTTCTGCCTCGCTGGAAGACGGACCTCGACGCTCTGCTGTCGGCCTGGCGGCCGCAGGCCGTGGGCATCTCGGCCTCCACCGCCGTCGCGGGCCCAGCGCTCGCCCTGGCCGCGAGGGCCAAGGAGGGCGACCCCGCCGTCGCGGTCATCCTCGGCGGCGTGCACGCGACCCTGTTCCCGGCGGAGGTCCTGCGAGAAGGAGCGGTCGACTTCGCGGTGCACGGGGAGGGCGAGCAGACCGCGGTCGAGCTGCTCGCGGCGATTTCCGGCCACGGGCCGATGGACCGCATCCCCGGGATCGCCTTCCGGGACGGGGGCCGGCCGCGGGTCAACGCCCTGCGGCCTCCCATCGCCAAGCTGGACGACCTCCCGCGGCCGGCCTACGACCTGCTGCCCATGGGGCGCTACTCGACACCCTTCTCGGCCACGGGCAGGGTGACATCCATGGTCACCAGCCGCGGCTGCCCGTATCCCTGCACCTTCTGCGACGCGTCCGTCGTCCACGGCAGGAGACACCGGGTCCAGTCCGCGGAGAGGGTCGTCGAGGAGGTCCACGACCTCGTCCGCGAGCACGGAGTCCGCGAGGTGCTCTTCAAGGACAGCGAGTTCACGCTGGACCGCGATCGGGTCGAGCGCTTCTGCGACCTCATGATCGCCCGCGGGCTTCGCGTGAGCTGGACCTGCAGCGCCCGCGTCGATCGCGTGGACGGACCGCTGCTGCGCCGGATGGCCACCGCGGGTTGTCGTGTGATCCAGTTCGGGGTGGAGTCGGCTGATCCGGCGGTCCTCGCCGCGTTGAAGAAGGGGATCGCCGCGGGGGAGGTCCGCGAGGCGTTTCGATCGGCCCGGGCCGCCGGGATCGAGACCGTGGCCAACCTCATGGTCGGCGCACCGGGGGAAACGCCGGGCTCCATCGAGGCGACCCGGCGGCTCGTCCGGGAGATCCGGCCGGACCACCTCAACGTCCAGATCCTCGTGGCGTACCCGGGGACGGAGTTGCACCGGACCCTAGAGGGCCGCCCCCCGGTGGCGGAGGCGGAGGCCCGCCGGAGGCGAAGGAGGCTCCTGCGGTCCTTCTACCTTCGACCGGGCCGAATCGTGGGAAGGATGCTCACGCTGAACCCGCAGCACTGGCGGCAGAACGCCGCCGCGGCGGCGCAGATGCTGGGGATCGGAAACGGTTAGGGCTCGCCACCCTCTCTAAGGTCCGATCTCCGCGGAGACGATCCGCACGCCGAGCTCGCGAGCGTCGTCCGACAGGCCCAGCGCCTTCATGCTGAACGCATTCACCCTGAGGGTGACGATCCTCTTCGCGGCCGCGCCCTCCGGCCTTGGCATGGGTAGGTGGAGGCGATGCCATCCCGCCAGGTCCGTCGGGCCCGCATCCACGGGAACACCGTCGACGTCCACCTCGATCGTCGCCGCTCTCGCCGTTGCGGGACGCGACGTGTCGATCGTCAGCGCGACCCATGCCACCGGGGGAAACGCCATCGTCGCCACGGGGCCGGTCCAGCGGAAAGGTGTGGGGGGCTGCCCGGGACGCACCTCGATCTCCGGGCCATGGAATCCCTTCACGAGGATCCCGACGTCGTCCCGAACGTCGCCCACCCTGATGGACCGCGGCACCTGCCCGTTCTCCTGAGGTCGCACCTCCCACACGCGGTTCTGTAGCTGGGCCGTCGCCGGGGGCTCCGGGAACGCGTCGTGCGCCACGAACCCCACGCTTTCGAACGACAGGGCCTGCTCGAACAGGAAGTCGAGCTGGAAGTGGCGCACGAGCGGGCCTGCGAGATCGGTCGGTCTCGCGAGCAGGAGACACACCCTTCGTCCCTCGTCGATCCGGCGAGCGAGGAACCGAACCATGGCGTTCTCCACTCGTCCCTCGCGACCACCCGCGAGCGGCAGGAGGAGCACATCCCGGCCGCCCATGTACTCGAGCGCGATCTGTGTGTGGAGACTGGCGTTCGAGTCCGGGATGACGATGAGGGCGTCCGGTGGAATCGCCTTCGCCAGAGCCCTCACTTGTGCCCCCGTACCGGCGCCCGCCCCGTGGCTGGCCAGGCCGGCCGACGAGCCGAGGAACGTGCCGGCGGTCATGATCGCCAGACCGGCGAAAACGGCCCCGGCCAGGCCCGCCCGACGGCCACCCAGCCGGCGCAGTCCCGTCTGCCACCCGTACAGCGCGAGGAGGAACAGGAGAGGGAAGATGAGGGGGACGAACCGCCTCATCGCCCACGGCTGCAGAGCGATCACCATGGGGTCGATGAGATAGCAGAGCGCCGGGCCCGCGAAGAACGCCAGGGCCACGCTCACGCCTCGGGCGGCCCGGCCGAGAAGGCACGCGGCGAGAGCCGCGAGGACGCCGGCGCACAGCGGGAGCAGGAGGGCGGAGGTCGTGTACATCGCGATCCAGCGAACGTGTCGCACCACGAGAGCCCAGTCCAGACGCACGAGGAAGAC
>JBGPQQ010000002.1:0-26028 GCA_041489115.1 Vicinamibacteria bacterium
CCAAGGTATAGGCCGCCACCCGGATATTTTCCCGGTCCAGGACCTTCCGGGCCACGGCGCCCGCGGCCTCGGTGGACGGGGTCGCGTACGCGACCCTCACCGTCGAGTTCCTGCAGGCGGAGGGGCAGCAGGACCTCGAGAAGGCCGGCCGGCGCCACGCCGTGCCGGCGATCCCCGGCAGCTGGGTCGTGGAGACGCTGCCGCTCCCGGCTCCCGGGACGACCGTCCGCGCGGCCGCGCGCGGCGTCGCGGGCGGGGAGAAGGGGCAGCGGACGCTGACCCTGGCGCTCGTGGCCCAGACGCCGCTCGAGGCGCCGCGCGACCTCGCCGTCGTGCTCGCGGAGGCCGGCGTCGCGCTCTCGTGGCGCGGGGTGCGGCCGAAGGAGGTGGCGCCGCCGGCCCTCGCGCCGATACCGGCCGCGCCTCCTGGCGCCGCGGTCCGGCCGCCGACGCCCGGCCCTCCGAAGCCGCCGCCGGGCGCCTCCCCGCCGGCGAAGCCCGCCGCGCCCCCTCCGCCCCCAGAAGCGCGGGGGGAGCCCGCCCCCTCCACGGCGAAGGCCGGGGCCGAGCCCGCCGCGGGGACCGAGACCGCCGCGGTGGGGCCGCGGCGCCACGGCTTTTTCGTGTACCGGCGCCTCGGCAGCGCCGCCTACGGCGCCCCTCTCGTCGAGGAGCCCCTCAAGCAGCGGAGCCTGAGCGACACGGTCGTGCCGCGGGGCGAGACCGCGTGCTACGTGGTCCGCGCGGTGGCCTCCACCGAGCCGCTCATCGAGAGCGCGCCCTCGAACGAGGCCTGCGTCGAGGTGCGGGACGTGACCGCCCCCGCGACGCCGACCGGGCTCGCCGTGCTGCCCCGCGAGGGCGGCCTCGAGATCCTGTGGGGCCCTTCGGCCGAGCCGGACCTCGCCGGCTACCGGGTCTACCGGACGGCTCCCGGCGGCACGCCGCAGAAGATCGCGGACGTCGAGCCGAACCGCGCGTCGTGGCTCGACGACACGGCCGAGCGGGGCGTCGGCTACCGCTACGCGGTGACCGCCCTCGACCAGGCCGGCAACGAGAGCCCGCCGACCGAGCCCGTCGAGGCGAGCCTGCCGTGAAAGAGCCGTGGCTCGCGTGGTGCATCCCCCGAGTGAGGACGAGCTTCCCGGCGATATCATGTCCATAGGCGCTCCCGCCGGGGTCGGAGGGGCGGGGGGGGCCCCGCAACCCCGTCATCGAGAGGTAGGTAGGAGTCATGAAGATCTTCCTGGACACCGCGAGCCTCAAGGAGATCCGCGAGGCCGCGACCCTGGGCGTCGTGGACGGCATCACCACCAACCCGAGCCTGCTCGCGAAGGAGACGGGCGACCCCGAGCAGATCCTCGTCGAGATCTGCAAGATGATCGACGGCCCCATCTCCGGCGAGGTCGTGGCGACCGACGCCGAGGGCATGGTGAAGGAAGGCCGGCACCTCGCCTCGCTCCACAAGAACATCGTGGTGAAGGTGCCCTGCATCCCCGAGGGCCTCAAGGCCACGAAGGTGCTGACCGGCGAGGGCAAGCGGGTCAACATGACCCTCATCTTCAGCCCGACCCAGGCCCTTCTCGCCGCCAAGGCGGGCGCACGCTACGTCTCGCCTTTCGTGGGCCGCCTCGACGACATCGCGACCCCCGGCATGGAGCTCGTCGCCGACATCATCCAGATCTTCGACCACTACGACTTCGACTGCGAGGTCCTCGCCGCCAGCCTCCGCCACCCGATGCACGTGGTCGAGGCGGCGCGGATGGGGGCCGACATCGCCACGATGCCGACGAGCGTCTTCAACACCCTCCTCAAGCACCCCCTCACGGACATCGGCCTCAAGCGCTTTCTCGACGACTGGGAGAAGGTGAAGGCGCAGCTGGCCTCGAAGGCCGGCCGCTAGGGGCGCCATGCCGATCTACGAGTACGCCTGCCCCGGCTGCGGGAAGCGCTTCGAGAAGCTGGTGCGGCGCTTCGGGGAGGCGGTCGCCTGCCCCTCCTGCGCGAGCCCCGACGTCGAGAAGCAGCTCTCCGTCTTCGCGGTGGCCACGGCGGCGCCGCCCGCGGCCTTCGCCGGGTGCGGTGCGGGAGCCTGCTCCCCCGGGGGCGGCGGCTGCGAGACCGGCCCCTGTGGCGGCGGGGCTTGCGGCCTCCCGAGCTAGAGAATGCCCGGCTCCCCCCTCGACGACCTGCAGGAGCGCATCCGGCGCGCCGAGGAGGGGGGCGGCCCGGAGCGGCGCGAGCGGCAGCACCGCGAGGGCAAGCTCACCGCCCGCGAGCGGGTCGAGATGCTGCTCGACGAGGGCACCTTCGAGGAGCTCGACAAGCTCGTCGAGCACCGCTGCCTCGACTTCGGCATGGCGGAGCAGAAGGTGCCCGGCGACGGCGTCGTGTCCGGCTACGGCCGGGTGGCCGGGCGCCTCGTGTGCGTCTTCGCCCAGGACTTCACGGTCTTCGGGGGCAGCCTCTCCGAGACGAACGCCCGGAAGATCTGCAAGGTCATGGACCTCGCGGTGAAGATGGGTGCCCCCGTGGTGGGCCTCAACGACTCCGGCGGCGCGCGCATCCAGGAGGGCGTCGCCTCGCTCGGCGGCTACGCCGACATCTTCCTCCGCAACACCCTCGCCTCCGGGGTGGTGCCGCAGATCTCCGCGATCATGGGGCCCTGCGCGGGGGGCGCCGTCTACAGCCCCGCCATCACCGATTTCAACGTGATGGTGAAGGACACCTCCTACATGTTCGTGACCGGCCCGGACGTGATCAAGACCGTCACCCACGAGGAGGTGACCAAGGAGGAGCTGGGCGGCGCCATGACCCACAACCTCCGCTCGGGGGTCGCGCACTTCGCGGCCGACGACGACCGCGCCTGCCTCGCCCTCATCCGGGAGCTGCTGTCCTACCTCCCCTCGAACAACCTCGAGGAGCCTCCGCTCCACCGCACCGAGGACCCTCCCGACCGCGAGGAAGCGTCCCTCGACACCCTCGTGCCCGCCGAGCCCGCGAAGCCCTACGACATGAAGCAGCTCGTCCTCGCGGCGGTGGACGACCGGCGCTTCCTCGAGGTGCACGAGCACTTCGCGCCGAACGTCGTCGTGGGCTTCGCCCGCTTCGCCGGGCGGGCGGCCGGGATCGTGGCGAACCAGCCGGCGGTGCTGGCCGGCTGCCTCGACATCGACGCCTCGGTGAAGGCGGCGCGCTTCGTGCGCTTCTGCGACGCGTTCAACCTCCCCCTCGTCACCTTCGAGGACGTGCCCGGCTTCCTGCCCGGCACTGCCCAGGAGTACGGAGGCATCATCCGCCACGGGGCGAAGCTCCTCTACGCCTTCGCCGAGGCCACAGTGCCCAAGGTCACCGTCATCACCCGCAAGGCCTACGGCGGGGCCTACTGCGTGATGTCGAGCAAGCACATCAGGACCGACGTGAACTACGCCTGGCCCCAGGCGGAGATCGCCGTGATGGGCCCGGAGGGGGCGGTCAACGTCCTCTTCCGGCGGGAGCTCGCGGCGGCGGCGGACCCCGAGGCCCTCCGGAGGCAGAAGGTGGCGGAGTTCCGCGAGAAGTTCGCGAACCCGTACGTGGCCGCCGACCGCGGCTTCGTGGACGAGGTCATCCTTCCGCGCCACACCCGGCGCAAGATCGTGGCCGGGCTCGAGATGGCCCGCAGCAAGCGCGACCAGAACCCCCCGAAGAAGCACGGGAACATCCCCCTGTGAGCGCGCGGGCGTTCCGCAAGATCCTCGTCGCCAACCGCGGGGAGATCGCGGTGCGCGTCATCCGCGCCTGCCGCGAGATGGACATCGCTTCGGTCGCGGTCTTCTCGGAGGCCGACCGGGCGGCCCTCCACGTGCGCCTCGCCGACGAGGCGTATCCGATCGGGCCCGCCCCTTCCCGCGAGAGCTACCTCCGCATCGACCGCGTGCTCGACGCGGCGCGGGCGAGCGGGGCGGAGGCGATCCACCCCGGCTACGGCTTCCTGGCCGAGAACGCAGCTTTCGCCCGGGCCTGCGAGGAGGCCAGGATCGTCTTCATCGGCCCGCGGAGCGGCACGATCGCGCTCATGGGCGAGAAGACCTCGGCCCGGCGCGAAGCGGTGGCGGCGGGCGTCCCGGTGGTGCCGGGGACGCTCGAGCCGATCGCCGACGGGAGAGAGGTCGCGCGGGAAGCGGAGAGGATCGGCTACCCCGTGATGCTCAAGGCGGCGGCGGGCGGCGGCGGGAAGGGCCTGCGCCTCGTCGCCTCGCCGGCCGAGCTCGCCTCCGCGCTGGCCCGGGCGCGGTCGGAGGCGCAGGGGGCGTTCGGCGACGACCGCGTCTACCTCGAGAAGGCGATCGCGAGGCCGCGGCACGTGGAGATCCAGGTCCTCGGCGACCACCACGGCAACGTGGTCCACCTCTTCGAGCGCGAGTGCTCGATCCAGCGCCGCCACCAGAAGGTGATCGAGGAAAGCCCGTCCCCCGTCCTGACTCCCGCGCGGCGCCAGAGGATGGGCGAGCTCGCGGTGGCGCTCGCGCGCCGGGTGGGCTACGTGAACGCGGGGACGATCGAGTTTCTGGTGGGCGGGGACCACGAGCCGTACTTCCTCGAGATGAACACGCGGCTCCAGGTCGAGCACCCGGTGACCGAGGTGGTGACGGGCCTGGACCTCGTGAAGCTGCAGATCCGGATCGCGCAGGGCGAGCCGTTGCCGCTCCGGCAGGAGGACCTCGCCCAGCGTGGGCACGCCATCGAGTGCCGCGTCTACGCGGAGGACCCCGATGCCGGCTTCCTGCCGAGCCCGGGGACGATCGCGGCGCTCCGCGTCCCCGGCGGGCCCGGCGTGCGCGACGACTCGGGTGTCTACGAGGGGTGGGAGGTGCCCATCCACTACGACCCCCTCCTCTCGAAGCTCGTGGTGTGGGCGGAGAGCCGGGACGAGGCCATCCGTCGCATGCGCCGCGCGGTCGCGGAGTACCGGGTGGTCGGAATCCAGACCACCCTCCCCTTCTTCGTGCGGGTCCTCGGCCACCCCGCCTTCGTGGCCGGGGACTTCGACACCTCGTTCGTCGACACGCAGCTCGCCGGCAAGGACGGCCCGCGCCCCCGGTCGGTCGAGATCGCGATCGCGGCGGCGGCCATCCGCGCGTTCGAGGAGCGACGCGCCGGGCGGGTGCCGGCGGATCGCCCGGGCCTCCCGGCGTGGCGCGCGGCGGGGCTGCGCGACGCCCACGCCAGCCGCCCGGGGAGGCAAGGGTGATCTTCGACGCGACCGTCCGGGGCCGCACGATCCGCGTCGAGGTGCGGGGCGGGGGCGGGCGATACACGGTCCACCTCGACGGCGCGCCCCTCGAGGTCGACCTCGTCGGCACCGGGCGCCCCTTCGCGAGCCTCCTCGTCGCCGGCGAGAGCCACGAGGTCGCGGTCGAGAAGCGCCCCGAGGGCTACGCGGTCGTCTTCCCGGGCGAGGCCGTGACCGTGGACCTCGCCGAAGCCGGGCGGGGGTCCTCCCTTCCGGCCCGCCACGCCCACGGGCCCTCCCGACTGACCGCGCCGATGCCGGGGCGCGTCGTGCGGGTGCTCGAGGCCCCCGGCGCCGACGTCGTGGCCGGGCAGGGTCTCTTCGTGATCGAGGCCATGAAGATGGAAAACGAGCTCAAGGCGCCGCGGGCCGGCCGCATCCAGGAGGTGGCGGTCCGGGAGGGCCAGGCGGTCGAGGCGGGGGCGCTGCTGGCGGTCGTCGGCTAGAGGTCGCGCGTGTCCCACCGCCGCAAGCTCCTCCTGCTCGCGCTCGTCCTGGGCTCCACGGCGATCTACGCCGTGTGGCGCGCGCCGGAGTGGGGAGCGCGGCTCGTCGAGCACCTCCTCGGGCGCTACTTCCATCGGCCGGTGCAGGTCGAAGCGATCACCGTGCGCCCGGGGACGCTCGAGTTCGAGGTGCACGGCCTGCGGGTGGGCGGGATCACGCCGGATGCGCCGCCGTTCCTCGAGGTGCCGTCGGCGCGCGTGCGCCCCAGCTTCGCGCCCCTGCGCGGCGACCGGCTCGTCCTCTCCCGCGTGCGCGTCGAGGGGCTGCGCCTCCGCATCCACGCCTTCCCCTCGCCGCCGCTCGGCCCCGGGGGCGACGACATCCCGAAGATCGGCGGCGGAGGGCAGGGCGGCGGGCTGCAGGTCGCCATCCAGAGGCTCGTCATCGTGGGAGGCGAGTTCATCCTCAACCACGAGCGGGTGCCGCTCGACCTCGACCTGCCTGACTTCCACGGCCGGCTGTCCGGCCGGCCCGAGGGGGGCCTCGCGGGCCACGTCTCCTTCGAGCCCGGGCGGCTGAAGATGGGCGAGGCTCCCGAGCTCCCGGTGGGCACCGAGATCGACGTGGTCGTCCACCGTGGTGTCGTGGACGTCCAGGGAGCGCGCCTTGTGGCGGAGAAGACGAACCTCGCCTACCGCGGGCGCATCCGCCTCGGCGGGAGGCCGCAGGGGCAGCTCAGCCTCGAGGGGCCGGTGGACCTCGCCGTCCTCGAGAGGCACGTCTTCCGCTCCGGCCTCGGCTTCGAGGGCGCCGCGAGCTGGAACGGGCTCCTCTCGATCGACGGGTCGCGGCTGCGGATCGAGGGACGCATGGAGGGGACGGGCGGCGCCTTCATGGGCGTTGCCGTCCCGCGCTTCGCGGGTTGGCTCTCCTACGACGGCACGCAGGGGCTCATCCTGCGCGACCTCGACGTGGACGCCCTCGGCGGCTCCGGCCGGCTGGCCGTCGACGTGCCCCCGACCGCGACCCACCGGCCCGTCCACATCCGGGGCCCCGTGCGCGACGCCGACGGGGAGGGGCTCCTCCGCATGATCTTCGGCTGGGGCGAGATGCGCCTCGGGACCGCCGCCACCGGCGAGGTGGACGTGAGCTGGCCGAAGGGGCAGACGCGCCTCGTGAGCGGGAGGATCGGGGTGGACCTCGCCGAGCGGGCGGACGGGCGCTTCCCGCTCTCCGGACGACTCGACTGGCGCGCGGAGGACGGGCGACAGACCTACGAGCGCGCCCTCCTGCGCGGGCCGGGGATGACCGCGCACGTCAGCGGCGAGGTGGACGCGGAGGATCGCGCCCGCCTCGAGGTCGAGGGCGTGACGGGGGACCTCGCCGCGACGGAGACGGTGCTCACGCGCGTGCGCCGGGCGCTCGGAAACCCGGAGGCCCAGCCTGCGGGCTTCAGCGGCGGCGGGAGATTCCGCGGCTCGTGGCGCGGCACCGTGGACTGGCCCGTCTTCGAGGGCCGCTTCGAGGGCGAGGGCGTCGGCTACGCCGGGGTGGCCTGGGGACGCGCGGAGTGGACGGGCACCCTGGACACGGCCGCCGAGGCGGTCGAGTCGCGCCCGCTCGTGCTGCGGAAGGACGCGGGGGAGATCCGCCGGGAGGGCCGGACGGAGATCGGCTGGTTCGGCCTCAGGGACGCGCTCGTCGGCCGGGCCCGCGCCTCCTCGTGGCCGGTCGAGGACCTCGTCACGTTCATGGAGTTGGACGTCAAGGCCACAGGCCTCCTGACCGGCGAGGCGGACGTCCGCGGCCGGCGGAGCATGCCGGAGGGCGAGGGTAAGGGCGAGGCGCGTGGCGGCCGGTACTACGCCATCCCCTACGACGAGGCTCGCCTCGAGTCGCGTTGGAAGGGGCACGTCGCCGAGGTGACTCGGGGCGAGGTGCTCATCGGGGGCGGCACCCTCACCTTCCGCGGCAGCGTGACCGACGACGGCGCCTACGATGGCTCGGGGTAGATGAATGGGGTCGATCTCGGCGCCCTCGCACCGCCGCCCTTCCCCGGGGTGGCTTTCGGCGGCCGCCTCTCCGGCCGCCTCGAGATGCAGGGCACCCTCGCGCGGCCCCGGTTCCGCGCGAGCCTCTCCTCGACCCGCCTCTTTCTCGGCGACGAGGGCATCGGCGCCCTCGAGGCGCGGCTCGCCGGCACGGGCGACGGTCGGGTCACGATCGATGGCCACTGCCGCTCGGCGCGGGTCGACCTGGCTCTCGCGGGGACGGTGGGCGCCCTCCCACCCTACGCGGTGGACCTCACCCTCTCCGCGCGATCGACGAGCCTCGACCCCTTCCTGCGCGCGGTGGCCCCGGCCCTCCCTGCCGCGCTCGCGCTCGTGGCCTCCGGCGAGGTGCGCCTGCGCGGCCCCCTCGCGACGCCGGCCGGGATCCGCGCGGAGGCGGTGGTCCCCGATCTGCAGCTGCTCCTCCCCGACTTCCCCATCCGGGCCCGCGAGCCCGTGCGGCTCACGTTCTCCGGCGGCCGCCTCGAGCTCGCCGACTTCCACCTGGCCGGGGAGGGGACCGACCTCGCCGTCACCGGCGGGGTCGACGTGCTCGGCGAAGGCCCGCTCGCCGTCTCCGCCCGCGGCCAGGCGGACCTGCGCGCGCTCTTGCTCGTCACGCGGCGCCTGCGCGGCTCGGGCGCGGCGCGTCTCGCCGTCGAGGTGTCGGGCACTCGCCTCGCCCCCCGCGTCCTGGGCACCCTCGATCTCGAGGGGGCCGGGCTGCGCGTGCGCGGCTTCCCCCACGGGGTCGAGGGCCTGCGGGGCCGCGTGCGCTTCACCGAGCGGGCGGCCGAGCTCGAAGGGGTGAACGGCACCCTGGCCGGCGGCCGGCTCACCCTGGAGGGGCAGGCCGCCTACACGGGCGGAAAGCTCACGTCCTACGACATCCGGCCCACCGGCCGCGGCCTCGCCCTGCGCTACCCCGAGGGGCTGCGGAGCCTGCTCGACGCGCAGCTGCGGCTCTTCGGCGACGCGGGGAAGCAGTGGCTCACCGGCACCATCGACGTGCGCCAGGCGCTCTACACGAAGCGCTACGACGTGGCCTCCGAGCTCCTCGGCGCCCGGCGTGTCCTCCCGCCGCCCGACGCCGCCTCGCTCGAGGAGGGCGTGCAGCTCGACCTGCGCGTGCGCGCGCCGGGCACCGTGCGCATCGACAACAACCTCGCCGCCCTCGCTGCCAGCGCCGACTTCTCGATCCAGGGCACGACGCGGGCGCCAGTGGTGACGGGGCGCGCGGAGATCGAGCGCGGGCGGCTCTACTTCCAGGGGCGGACCTACGTCATCCAGAGGGGGGCGCTGGACTTCGTCAACCCCCGGCGGCTCGACCCCCTCTTCGACATCGAGGCCGAGACCCGCATCCGGTCCTACCGGGTGACGCTGCGCGTCTCCGGCACCCTCGAGCGCGTCACCCCCACCCTCACCTCCGACCCGCCGCTGTCGTCGCTCCAGATCCTCGCCCTCCTCGCCGGGCAGGACGAGACCGAGGTCGCCAACCTGACCGGCACCCAGGCGCGACAGAGCCAGGCACAGCTCGCCGCGGCCGGCGCGGCGACACTCGCCGCCGGTCGCCTCTCGGAGTCGGTCGGCCTCGAGCGCGAGGCCGAGCGGCTCTTCGGCCTCAACCGCTTCTCGATCGACCCGTCGCTGCTGCGGGGCGCGGGCACCACGTCCGCGCGGATCACGGTGGGCAAGCGCATCATCACCCCCGACCTCAACGTCCTCTACTCGCAGGACCTGCGCGGCACGGAGGAGCGCATCCTCGCCCTCGAGTACATCCTCACCGACCGCTTCTCGCTGCTCCTCACACGGACGGACCCCGGGACCGCCAAGACCGGGGTCGAGCGCGGCTGGGCCTTCGACGTGCGGATCCGGCAGTCTCGCTGATGCTCGCCGGCACCCTCCTCGTGCTCGCCCTCGGCTCCTCCCAGGAGGCGCCCCTTCCCGCCGCGCCGGCGGAGGAGTTCGTCCGCGCGGTCCGCGTGGAGGCCGAGCAGAGCGAGCGCCTCCTCCCCTTCGTGGGCCTCGTCCCCGGGCGCCCCCTCGACCGCGAGGCCGTACGCCGCGCGGTCGAGCTGATGTTCGGGACGGGGCGGTTCGAGGGGGTGGATGTCGAGCTCGAGCGCCGGGAGGGCGAGGCGGGCGTCGAGGTGGTGTTCCGCCCCCTTCCCGCGCCGCTCCTCCACGCGGTGCGCATCGAGGGCGACCGCGTCGTGTCGGCGGGCAGCGCGGCCCGGACCGCGCGCCTGCGCGCGGGCGAGCCGCTCTGGCCCTCCCGCCTCGAGCGCGCCGCGCGGGACATCGGCCTCGCCCTCGCCCGACGCGGCCACCTCGAGGCCCTCGTGGAGCCCGAGGTGGCACGGGTGCCCGGCGGCGCAGACGCCGTCTTCCGCATCCGCGCGGGGCCGCGCGTGCGGGTGGGCCGGGCCGTGCTCGAGGGAGCCGGGGCGGTGACCGCCCTGCGTCTCGACGCGCATATCCGCCCGCGACGGGGGGAGGTCTTCCGTCGCGAGAAGGCGGAGGCCGCGCGCGAGAAGATGCGCCGCCTCCTCGCCGGGGCCGGTCACTGGCGGGCCGCGGTGGAGCTCCGCGAGACCTACGACCCCGGGCCGGGCATCATGGACCTCGTGTTCCGGGTCGCGCCGGGGCCTCAGATGAGCCTTGAGGCGCGCGGCGCGGAGCTGCCGGGGAAGCTCCTCTCCGGGGTGCGCGACCTCGTGCGCGAGGGCGGGGCGACGAGCGACAGCCTCGAGGCCGGCGGCGAGCGCATCGAGGCCCATCTCCGCGCCCAGGGGTACCGGGAGGTTCTCGTGCGCGCCACGGCGGAAGCCCGGGCCGCCGCCGAGGTCGTCGTGTACGACCTGCGGCCGGGGCCGCGCGCCGCCGTCGGCGCGGTGGAGCTGCGGGACGCCGACCCTCTCCTCCTCGCGGGCCTGCGCACGCAGGCCGGCCGCCCGCTCGTGGACGCCGCGGTCGAGGAAGACGCCCGGACCCTCGTCGCCCGCCTCGAGGAGCGCGGGCACTTCGAGGCCCGCGTCGAGACGGAGGTGCCGGACGGCGGGGGCAGCCTCCCCGTCGCCTTCCTCGCCCGCCCCGGCCCGCGGGCCGTGGTGAAGGGCGTCGAGATCCAGGGGCCGCCGCTGCCGCCCTCCGGCGACGACCGGGGGCCGGAGGAGCTGGCCCTGCGGCCCGGGCTTCCCTTCCGTCTGCGGGACGTGGCCCGGAGCCGCGACACGCTCCTCGGGGCCTGGCGGCGCGCCGGCTACCTCGACGCGCGGGTCCGGCCCGAGGTGGCGTTCTCCGAGGCTCGCGACGAGGCGAGGGTGAGCCTGGTGGTCGAGCCCGGCCCGCGCACCATCGTCGAGCACGTGGTGCTCTCCGGCCTCGGGCGCACCCAGGCCGCCGTCGTCGAGCGCGAGATGGTGCTGCGGCCCGGCGAGCCCTTCTCCTTCGAGCGCCTGCTCGAGAGTCAGCGGCGGCTCTCCGGCCTCGGCATCTTCGAGCGGGTCTCGATCACCGAGCTCGACCCGGGGCAGGAGAGGCGCCGCGACGTGGTGGTGGGCGTGCAGGAGGCCCCGCGCACGGCCTGGTCGTGGGGCGTGGGCTACTCCGAGCAGGACCGCCTGCGGGGCAGCGTCGAGCTCACGCGGCGGAACCTCGGCGGCCTCGGCCGCACCGCCTCCGTGTTCGCCCGCGGGAGCTTCCGGGGCAGCCGCTTCCTCCTCAACCTGCGCGAGCCCTGGCTCTTCGGCCGCAAGCTCGACTCGTTCGCGACCGCCTTCTGGGAGGCGGAGAAGCGCACGAGCTTCGACTACGACCGCAAGGGGGTGATCGTGCAGGCCGGCCGCACCCTCGACCCCCGCACCAGCTTCATCCTCCGCTACCTCTACCAGGACACGAACGTCTTCAACGTCGAGGTGCCGATCGACGAGATCGACCGGCAGTACCGCACCTACGGGGTCTCGGGGCCCTCGGCGTCCGTCGTCTTCGACACCCGCGACGACCCCCTCGAGCCGAAGCGCGGGCTCTTCCTCGGTGCCGACCTCCAGCTCTCCCTCCACGCCCTCGGGGGAGCGAGGTATCTCCGCGGCTTCTTCCAGTCCACGAGCGTGCGGCGGCTGCGTGCGGACATCGTCTTCGTGCTCTCGGCGCGCCTCGGCCTCGCCTCGACCTTCGGCGGCGAGGGGGCCCTCCTGCCCCTGCCCGAGCGCTTCTTCGCCGGCGGTGACTACGGCCCGCGGGGCTTCCCGGTGGACGGGGTCGGCCCAAAGGTCGAGGGCGCGAGCGGCGGGCTCTACCCGACCGGCGGCAACGCTCTCCTCCTCGGGGGTGCCGAGGTGCGCTACAACCTCACCCGCGCCTTCCAGGTCGCGAGCTTTCTCGACGCCGGCAACGTCTACCCCGAGACGCGCGACCTCGCCCTCTCCGAGCTGCGCTGGAGCGCGGGCCTCGGCCTGCGCTACCGCACGCCCATCGGCCCGATCCGCGTCGACTGGGGCTACGTCCTCGACCGCCAGCCCGGCGAGTCCCGCTCCCGCTTCCACCTCTCGATCGGCCATGCGTTCTAGCCCCGCCCTCGCCCTCGCCGCCGCCCTCGTGCCCGGGATGGCCGCGGCCCCGCCGGCGGCGCCCCCGCGGGGCGAGGTCGTGGAGCGCATCGTCGCCGTGGTGGACGAGCGGCCTCTCCTTCTCTCCGACGTGCGCGCTCTCGTGGCCGTGCGCGGCCTTCCGGAGGGCGAGGCTCTCGAAGCCGCGATCGACGAGCGGCTCATGCACGCCGAGGCGGTGCGGATCCCCCAGGCGGAGGTCCCGGCCGAGGAGGAGGACCGCGCGCTCGCCCTCCTCCTCGAGACGCATCCCGCGCTGCGCGGCGCGGTGCCGGAGGCGGACCTGCGGCGCCTCCTGAGGCGCCAGCTCGCCATCCTGAAGTACGTGGAGTTCCGCTTCCGGCCGCAGGTGCGGGTGAGCGACGAGGAGGTGCGACGGGCCTGGGAGGAGGAGCAGGCCGGGCGCCCGGCGGGGCCCGCCCTCGAGGACGAGCAGGAGGCGATCCGGGGTCGGCTCGAGAGAGGGGCGCTCGACGAGCGGGTCGAGGCCTGGGTGAAGGAGCTGCGCGCCCGCGCCGACGTGCGCTACGTGCCGTCCCCCGCGCCGGCGCGGCCGTAGGCCCCGCGCCGGGCGAGGAGGCGGATGCGGACGAGATCGGCGAAGGCGGCGCCCCCCGTCCCGAGGCCGACGCGGGTGGCGGCGTCGTTCCTCCACACGACCGGCACCTCGGCGATCCGCAGGCCCCGCCGCCGCGCCACGTAGAGCGCCTCGGCGTCGAAGGAGAACCCGTCGAGGCGGCAGGCGCCGAAGGCCGCCTCGGCCGCCCCGGCGGTGAAGAGCTTGAAGCCGCACTGGGTGTCGGCGAGCCCGGGCAGCAGCAGCGCCTGGACGAGCACGTTGAAGAGGCGCCCCATGGCCTCGCGGTAGGCGGGCTGGTGCACCTCGATCGTCGCCCCCGCGACCGCGCGCGAGCCGATCGCGACGTCGAAGCCGCGGTCGATCGCCGCCTCGAGCTTCGCCAGCTCCTCGATCGGCGTCGAGAGGTCGGCGTCGGTCATCAGCCGGCGCTCGCCGGCCGCGGCCAGCATCCCGCGGCGCACCGCGTAGCCCTTTCCGCGGTTGGGCTCGTGGCGCAGGACGCGCACCGTCTCTCCCGCCGCGCGGGCGACCTCGGCGGTCGCGTCGGACGAGCCGTCGTCCACCACCACGATCTCGTGCGGCACGCCCCTCCCGACGAGGTGCGCGCGCACGCGGGCCAGGGTCGCGGGGAGCCGGAGCGCCTCGTTGTAGGCGGGGATCACGACCGAGAGCCTCACCGCGCACCCCCGAGGAGCGGGCCCACGAGCGGCTCGAGCCCCAGGGGCAGGCCCACGAGCCCGAGGTCGCGCGCGCCGCCCCGCACCTCCTCGAGCGCCCACGCCAGGAGCGTGCCCTCCTCGGCCCGGTCCGCGGCGAACGCGCGGAGCGCCTCCGCGCCCGTCCGCGCGACCTCCCGCGCGAGGGCGCGGAGTGCCGCGGCGACAGGCGCGGGGTCGCGCCTCGCGCCGGCGTGGGCGAGAGCGAGGGCGCCCACGCGCCGCCGGAGCGCCGCGTCGCCGAGCAGGCGGTCGAGGAGGGCGGCGAGCTCCGCCGCCTCGGTGGGACCGGGCGACACCTTCACCACGACCCCGTCCTCCATCTCGGCGGCGGCCGCGGTCCCCGCCGAGACGAGCGTGGGCAGGCCGGCCGCGAGAGCGCGGGCGAGCGAAGGCGGGAGGCCTCCCCCGGGCGGGTACTCGAGCGCGACCGCGACGTCGGCCGCGGCGAGCAGGAGAGACGCCTCGTCCTCCCGCCAGGGCCGCACCAGGACGCGCGCGCCCGGCTGGGCCCGGGCGAGGGCGTGGACGCTCTTCGGGGTGAGAGCCGCCACGAGCGCGGCGCTCTCGGGGACACCGAGCGCGGCGCGGGCCGCCTCACGGCCGGGCAGGACCTCTCCCGATCCCACGAAGTCGAGGGGGAGGTGGGTGACGGGCCTCCCGGGCAGGCGGGCCGCGGCGCGGGCGCGGACGTACTCGGTGAAGGCGACGAGGCCCAGGCTCGCCTCGAGCACGCGGTCGTTGAGGGTCAGGAGGGCAGGCAGCAGCTCGCCGCCGAGCCCGCGCGCCACCTGCCGCGCCACGAAGGTGCCCTTCTCACCGTGGGCACGACGGGCCTCGGCGAGATACGCCCCCACGTCTCCCGCCGTGCACGCGCGCACGAGGCGGTGCAGGCCCCAGTCGGCCAGGAGCACGAGGCCGGGCCGGAGGCGCAGCGCGCGGTGCACGAAGACGTGCGCGGGGTCGTCCGCCACGTGGTAGAGGTGCAGGTCGGCCGCGGGCGCGCCCGCGTTCTCCCCGGGCACGAGCACGACCTCCGCCTCCCGCCGGAGGAGGGGGAGGAGCGCCACCACCCAGGCCGCGTCGGGGTACGGCGTCCACAGCGCGAGCCTCACCGCAGCGTCTCCGTGAGGCGGTCCACGACCCGGTCCCAGGTGATGCCGACCACCCGGGAGTGCCCCTCCTCGCCCATCGCGCGGAGCGCGGCCTCGGGCGCGTCCCACAGGCGGTCGATTGCGTCCGCCAGGGCCTCCGGCTCCGGGGGCGCCACGACACCGCTCGCGCCGTCCGTCACGAACTCGAGCGGGCCGCCCGCGTCGGTCGTGGTCAGGACGGGCTTCTTGGAGAGGAAGCTCTCGACCGTCACGTAGCCGTAGTCCTCGTCCACCGGCGTGTACCAGGCCGCGCGGCAGGAGGCGTAGAGGCCCACGAGGTCGTCGGCCGGGACGAAGCCGAGGAAGTCCACGCGGCCCTCGACCCCGAGCCGCCGCGCGCGCCGGCGCAGGTCTTCCTCGAGGGGGCCGGTGCCGGCGATCTTCAGGCGGGCCCCGCTCCGGCAGCGGGCGAGCGCCTCGAGGGCGAGGTCCACCCGCTTCAGCCGCTCGAGCCGCCCGGCGTAGAAGAGGTAGTCCCCGTAGGCGTCGGTGCGGTAGCGGCCGAGCTCGTGCGGGGGCGGGTAGAGCGGCGTTCCCGGGAGCGAGTTGAAACGGGAGAGGCGCGCGGCCACGTTGCGCGAGATGGTGAAGAGCGCGCGGCATTCCCCGAGGGCCGCGTCGTCCATGGTGCGGATGGCGTCGCGCACCCGGCGGTCCTCGGGCGAGTCGGTGAGCGAGCAGAACTCCGTGCCGAAGAGGTCGTAGGCCTCGCGGTGCTGGTGGAAGAGCCACGTCACCTTCCTCGGGTGGCGGACGAGGTAGGCCGGGAACTTCGTCGGGATCACGAGGTCCACCGGGCGGCCGGTCGCCTCGCGCAGCTCCAGCAGCCGCCAGGCGAGCGCCTGGCGCACGAGCTCGGAGGGGGGGTGGCCGTGGAACGGCACGGCCACCACGTCCACCCGGAACCCGCGGCGGGCGAGGTTCGCGGCCAGCTCGCGGACGAGGATCTCGGCGCCCCCTGTCACGAAGGGCGCCTGCGCGGCGCAGACGAGGACGGTCTTCATCCCCGGCGCAGGCCCTCCTCCAGGCGGGCGAGGCGCGCCCGCAGGTCCTCGAGCGCGAACTCGAGCGCGAGCCGGCCGCGGTCGGACTCCGCGAGGACGAGGTCGATCCGGCGCACCAGGTCCCGCACGTGGGCGACCAGGTCCTCCTGTAGGATCTTGTGGCGCTCGTCGGCCTCGCCGAGGTGCCGGCCGTACTGGCCGAGGATCCCGTCGTAGTGCCGGTGGGTGGCAGCGAAGCGCGCCTCGAGATACCGCAGGATCTCGTTGTCGAGCTGGACCTGCCGGGCGTTGAAGGCCCGCTGGGCCTCGAAGCGCCCGCCGAGCAGGCGGCCGACGACGCGGTGGACGAGGCCAGCCAGGCCGCGCCGCGGCTCGTCCTCCGCCGGCCAGGCTTCGTTGACCGCGGTCGCGTCGGGCGGCGAGGGCGCCGGCTCCGCGGGGGGCAGGGTCTCCGGCCGCCTGGCCACGGCCTGGCGCGGGACGGGAGGGGCCGGCTCGGGCGCGCCACCCACCGGTGCCGCCCGCGCCTCCTCCCTCACCCGGAGCAGCTCCGCCGCGACGTCTTCCCGCTCGTCACCCACGTTCCGTGCTCCCGAAGCACCGCATTCTACGGCAGGAGGCGCAGGGGACGGCACGACGCGCCTTGACAAGCTTTCGGGCCGAACTCGACAATCCGCCGTGGCCGACGAGATCGAGCACCCCGCGCTCCTGGAGCTGCGCCGCCGCCTCGAGGACGAGGAAGCGTCCTACGCCGGGGCCCTCGCGGCGCTCGATCGGCTCGCGGCCTTCCCCGTGCCGGAGGAGACGGGGCCCGAGGTCCGCGACCTCCTCGGGGAGCTGAACGGTCTCTGGTCGGCGGCGCCCCGGCCGGGCGGGGGCGGCCTCGGCGCGGCGCTCGACCGCCGCGCCTTCGACGCGCTCGCGCCCGTGATCGACCGCCAGACGCGGTTCAACGCCGTCCTCGTCCGTCTCCTGAACTCCCACCTCGAGCACGGGGCGCGACACCACGCGCGCCTGCGCGAGATGTCCGAGGCCCTGGTCCGCTACGCCCAGCGGGTCGAGCCCGTGATCGACGCCCGCGACGACATGCGAGTGGCCCGGGCCCCCACCGGGGCCGAGCAGGTGCTCGAGGTCTTCGGCCGCCGTCTCGAGGAGATGCGCCGCCGCCTCGACGGGCTGCTCGCGCTGCGCGACCGCCTCGAGGTCCTCTCGGAGGAGGTGCGGGCGCTGCGGGAGGGCCTCCTTGCGCAGGCCCCGCCCCCGCAGGTCGCCCGCTCGGCGGCGAGGGCGGCGGCGGACTCGGCCTACACCGCTTTCGAGAACCGCTTTCGCGGCTCGAGGGAGGACGTCCGCGCGCGCCAGGCCGACTACGTCGTGCTCCTCCGCGAGCAGGGCCCGGTCGTCGACCTCGGCTGCGGCCGTGGCGAGTTCCTCGATCTCCTGCGCTCGGCGGGCATCGAGGCCCAGGGCGTCGAAGGCAACGCCCACGCGGTCCGGGAGTGCCGCAGGAGGGGCCTCGACGTGGTCGAGGGCGATCTCGTGGAGTTCCTCCGGGGCCAGGAAGCGGGCCGTCTCGGCGCGGTCTTCGCCGCGCAGGTGGCGGAGCACCTGCCTCCCCCGGTTCTCGCCGCGCTCCTCGCCGAGGCCCACCGCGCGTTGCGGCCGGGGGGGCTGCTCGTGCTGGAGACGGTGAACCCGGCCTCCGCCCTGGGATTCCTCGACGTGTTCATCCGCGACCTGACCCACGAGCGGCCGCTGCACCCGGAGACCCTGCGCTTCCTGGCGGCCGTTGCCGGCTTCAGCGAGGCACGCATCGAGATGCGGTCGCCGGTGCCGGACGACGTGCGGCTGCACCTGCTGCCCGGAGGGGGCCTGCCCCCGCCCGTCGTCAAGGCCCTGAACGAGAATGTCGAGCGGCTGAACGCGCTGCTCTTCGCCCCGGTCGACTACGCGCTCGTGGCGCGCCGCTGAGGCGGCGTCCCCGCGGGCTTGCGCGCCAGGGCCACGACGCTCGCGCCGACCGGAAACGACAGGCCGCGCCGGACGAGCGCGGCCTCGGCGAGGAGGGCCCGCTTGAAGGCCCACTCGAGCGGCGGCGGCAGGAAGCCCACATCGGAGCCCTCGCGGTCGAGCCACCGGTCGAGCCTCCGCCGCGCCAGGAGCAGCGGGAAGAGGAGGGAGTTGCAGTAGGTGGCCCGCTCGACCCGGAGGCCGCACCTCTCGAGGAGCGCGGAAAGCTCGCCGCGCGTGTAGCGGTGGCGCGACTGCACCTCGGTGTCGTGGGCGCCCCAGAGCATCTTCAGCGCGGGCACGCGCACGAGAAGCAGGCCCCCTGGCCGCACCACGCGCGCCATCTCCGCGACGGCGGCGCGGTCGTCGGTCACCCAGGCGTGGTAGATCACGTCGAACGACGTGACGGCGTCGAAGGCGGCGTTTCGGAAGGGAAGGGCAAGAAGGCTCGCCCGCGCCGCCCGGACCCCGCGCTCCCGGCAGAAGACGATCGCCTCCGGCGCGAGGTCGATGCCCGTCGCGCGCCCGAGGCGGCCGAGGGCCAGCAGGTTGAAGCCGGTCCCGCAGCCGGCGTCGAGCAGGCGTGTCGCTCCCGGCGCGGTGGCGGCGCCGAGGGCCGGCTCGAGGAGGGCCGAGGCGATCGCCCGCTGCCCGGCGTACCACCACTGGACCTCCTCCGCCTCGTACATCCGGCGGTACTCGGCCGGCTTCACAGGCGCGTCGCGTCGGAGGTGAAGTAGGAGACGACGCGATCGAGGATCTCGTCGAGGTGCACCTTCGGCTCGTATCCGGTGAGCGCTCGCAGCTTCGAGAGGTCGGGCATGCGGCGGTGCATGTCCTCGAAGCCCTCCTCGTAGGCGCGGTCGTAGGGGACGAGCTCGATCGTGCTCCTGGACGCGGTCCGGGCCACCACCCGCCGCGCGAGCTCGAGGATCGTGACCTCCTCGTGGTCGTTCCCGACGTTCCACACCTCGCCCACCGCCCGCGGCTCCTCCGCGAGGGCCACGAGCTGCCCCACCACGTCGGTCACGTAGGTGAAGCACCGCGTCTGGGTGCCGTCGCCGTAGACGGTGAGCGGGTGGCCGAGGAGAGCCTGCTTCACGAAGCTCGGGACGACCATCCCGTAGCGGCCGGTCTGGCGCGGCCCCACGGTGTTGAAGAGGCGCGCCACCACCACCGGCAGCCGCTTCTCCTTGTGGTAGGCGAGGCCGAGGAACTCGTCGATCGCCTTGCTGCAGGCGTAGCTCCAGCGCCCCTTCGAGGTCGGGCCCATCACGAGGTCGCCGTCCTCGCGGAACGGCACCGCGTCGGCCTTGCCGTAGACCTCCGAGGTGGAGGTCAGCAGCACCTTCTTGCGCTTCTTGTTGGCGAGCTTCAGCACCATCTCGGTGCCGTGGACGTTCGTCTCGATGGTGTTGACCGGGCTCTCCACGATGAGACGCACTCCCACCGCCGCCGCGAGGTGGAAGACCACGTCCACCCGGTCCACGAGCTCGGCGAGCACCGGCTCGTTGAGCACGGTGTCGATCGTGTAGTGGAAGCGGGGATTCCCCTTGAGGTGCTCGACGTTCTCGATCGACCCCGTCGAGAGGTTGTCGATGACGTGGACTTCCTCGCCCCGCTCGAGGAGCGCCTCCGCGAGGTGGCTCCCCACGAACCCCGCGCCGCCGGTGATGAGCGCCTTCATTCGAGCATGTCCTCCCTGATCGTCTCGTCGGCCTGGATGGGGCGCGCGGCCCGCCGGCCGATGACCCGGTGCGCCTCGGCGGGGGCGAGCCCCCGCTCGAAGCGCTCGTCCGTCCGCTTGAAGAGCAGCATCTCGGCGGTGAGGACCTCCCCGCGGCCGATGAGAGAGGCGGCAACGATGGAGCGCCCCCGGGCGCCGGTGCCCGGGGCTCGCGGCTCGCCGTCGCCGCGCGCCCTCTCGGCCTGGCGCAGCAGCTCCACCATCCGGTAGAAGTCCTCCGGGGAGAGGGCGGCCGCCCAGTCGCGTCCCTTGCGGCTGCGGTCGAGGGTGAGGCGCTTCTCCACGAACGCGGCCCCGTGCGCGGCGGCGAGGGCGGGCACGAGGAGGGCGAAAGCCGAGCCGCCGTCCGTCGGGTCGAGGAAGCCTACCGGGACGCCGTAGCGCTCGCGGAGCGCCGCGATCTCGACGAGCCGCAGCTCCTCGGCGGCCGCCGGGGCGGCGGGCGGGCCCACGAGGAGCGCCGCCGGGCCCCCCGCCGCGTCGAGGGCGTCGCGCACGAGCGGCTCGTCCCCCGCGCCCGCGCCGACGAGCAGCGGGCGCCCGGACGAGGCGAGGGAGCGCAGCAGCCCCGGGTGGTCGAGGTCCGTCGGGTGGGCCTGGAAGGCGTCGACGGCCGCCTCCGCCGCGAGGTCGCGCGAGGCCGCGTCGAAGGCCTCGACCACCACCGCCAGACCGGAGGCCTTCGCCGCCTCGAGCACCTTCTTCCATTCCCGGGCGGAGAGCTCCGCCGCCTCGAGCGCCTTCCGCTCCGGGTGGCGCCGCGCGAGGAGGTCCGTCGCCCGGAACACCGGGAACGCGATCGCGTCCGCGCCCGCCTGGAAGGCCGCCTCGATGAGCCGCAGCGCCGTGTCCGCCTCGCCCTCGTGGGCGGTGCCGACGTGGGCCACCACGAGGCAGGGCTGGCCCTCGCCGATCAGCCGGCTGCCGAGGGCGAGCGTCGCCGTTTTCATCCGGCCCCCACCCTACCATGCGCGGCCTCGCGCAGCCGAGCCACGACGGGCCCGGGGTCGTCGCCGGGCCTCCAGTCGAGAGCGGCGAGCGGCTGTGGGCCGCCGTCCGCGCGGTCCGCATCCCCCGGCGACGGCGCCCCGAGGCGCACGACGACCGCTCCCACCCCGGCGGCCGCGCACGCGTGGACGAGCGCCCGCCGCTCGTCGCGCCCGGGCACGGCCAGGAGCACGGCGGCCGCGCCGGCCGAGGCGAGGAGCTCGAGGGCGGCCTCCATCCGCCGGACCGCCGCCGGGAGGTGCTCCAGGAGGAGCGCCTCGAGGTCGCCCCCGGCGAGGTCGGCGAAGTGGACCCCGCGGTATGTGTAGGACTCGGCGAGCCCCGGCGTTCCCCGCAGCCGTCGCCGGAGCTCGCGCAAGAACGCCTCGGCGCCGGAAGCGGCGCGGCGCACCCGGCGCGTCTCCCACCGCGGCAGCTCGGCGAGCGTCACCGGGACGACGCTCCGCCAGAGGTCCGCGGAGATCGCCCGCAGGAGCGGGGCGATCGTGCGGCCCTCTTCGCTCCCCGCGACGAGGGCCACGACGGGAGCCGCGTCCAGCCCCGCCCCCGCCACCGGCGGCGGCAGCGGCGGTGCCGCGGAGGGCGCGAGCACGCTGGCGAGCGCCCGCCGCAGGCCGTGCCGGGAGGCGGGTCGGGCCGGGCCGAGGGGCCGCACCGCGGCCGGCGCCGGGCCGTGGAAGAGCACGCCGCGCGCGGTCGAGGCACGGGCGAGGAGGAGCGCGTCGGCGGGCGCGAGGCCAGGCGCATCGACCTCGGAGGGGGCGGCCGTCTCCAGGAGGCGCATCGCGATCTCGACCGTCCGCGCGCAGCGCGGGCCCGCCGTCGCCTCGCGCAGGAAGGCCTCCGCACTCCACAGGAGAGAGCCCCCGCGCCACTCGACGAGCTCGCGGAAGCTCTTCCCGTCGACGAGAGGCAGGCGGCCCCACACCCGGGCCCAGGTGCGCGCGGCGCCGTCCGCGGCGGCGAGCCCCTCCGGGCCCAGGAGGTCCTCGGCGGCACGGAAGGGCACGCCCGCGCGCTCGAGGGGCGACGCGTCGGTGGCCGGCCAGCAGACGACCGCCGCCCCCTCGCGGTGACCGTCGCGGGCGGGCCCGGCCGACCCGCCACCCCAGACGACGAGGCCGCCCGCCATCTCAGGCGTGGCCCGGCCCCGGGGCGCGCTTCCGCGGCCGGAAGCCGTAGCGGAAGCGCAGGAGCGCGAAGTTGAGGAGGGCCATGTAGATCTCTTCCCCGGACAGCTTCGAGGCCGCGCGCGCGCGGTTCCTGAAGTGGATCGGCACCTCACCGAGGCGGAACCCGTGG
This sequence comes from Vicinamibacteria bacterium, assembly GCA_041489115.1. Taxonomy (GTDB): domain Bacteria; phylum Acidobacteriota; class Vicinamibacteria; order Fen-336; family Fen-336; genus DATBSL01. The sequence goes on from JBGPQQ010000002.1 coordinate 21,902, forward strand.
ACCCAGGCTTGGTAGGCCATCTCGCCGTGGACGACGTAGCCGCGGATCTTGATGCGGTCGAAATCCGTCTCCTCGAGGACGGCCCGGCGGTAGGCCCGGAAGCCGCTCGTCGTGTCGCGGATCGGGACGCCGGCCACGAGAGCGATATACCGGTTGGCGAGCCAGGAGAGGAGCGGCCGCCAGAAGCCCCACTCCGACGAGCCGCCTCCCTCCACGTAGCGGGAGCCCACGACCATGTCGCAGTTGTCGAGCTTCGCGAGGAACTTCGGCAGCTCGCGCGGGTGGTGGGAAAAGTCGGCGTCCATCTCGAGAAAGACGCCGTAGCCCCTCGGGTCGAGGAGCCCCTTCTTGAAGGCCGCGATCACCGCCGCCCCGCGGCCGGCCTTCTCCTTCCGCAGCAGGAGGTCCACCCGTCCCGGGTGCTCGGCCATCACCTCGCGCACCGCGTCCGCGGTGCCGTCCGGGCTGCCGTCGTCCGCCACCCACACGTCGACGTTCTCGCCCTGGGCGAGGAGCGCCTCCAGGAGCGGGCAGACGTTCTCGCGCTCGTTGTAGGTGGGGACGACGACGAGGACGCGCTCGGCCACGGTCAGGCCTCCCGGAAGGTGCGCAGCGTCTCGAGGTAGTGCTCGGGGAGCCCGATGTCGAAGCGGCGGCCTTCCACGATGAGGCCGTGGAAGCCGTCCTCCTGCCGCAGGCGGTCGAGCGCGGAGGTGAGCTGGAACTCGCCCCGCTCGCGCACGTTGTTGCGGATGTGCTCCTCGAGGTAGTCGAACAGCTGCGGCTTGATCACGTACTGACCGAAGACGGTGAGATACTCGCCGTCGGGCAGGCCGGGCACGCGCAGGCTCGTGCGCGCGTAGTCGGCGGTGGGCTTCTCCGCGAACTCGGTGACGTTGAGGAGCCGGTCCGGCTCGAGCCAGACCCCGGTGGCGGCGCCGAACGCGGCGATCTCGCCTTCCGGCGTCCGGCGCAGGCCTACGACGCTCGTGCCCGAGCGCTGGTACGCCTCCACCAGCTGCCGCGCGCAGGAGGTGTCGGTCGTCGAGCGGTAGAGGTGGTCGCCCAGCATGAGGAGGAAAGGCTCCTCCCTGAGCGCCGCCCGGGCGCAGAAGACGGCGTGGCCGAAGCCCTCCTGGGCCGCCTGGGTCACGAAGGTGACGCGCCGGCCGATCTCGAGGATCCGGCGCGCGTAGTCCTGGAAGTGCCGGGGCAGCTTGTTGTAGTTCTCGATCGAGATCTGCTCCGTGAAGAAGGAGCGGAAATCCCCGAGGTCCTGCTCCTGGACCACGATCACGACGTCCTCGATGCCGGCGTCGAGCGCCTCCTCCACGATGAGCAGGATCGCCGGCTTCGCGATCCCGTCCTTGTCCACCACGGGGAAGAGCTCCTTCTTGGTGGCCTTGCTCGCCGGGAAGAGGCGCGCGCCGAAGCCCGCGGCGGGGATGAGAGCCCGCGTGACCTTCGGCCCGGTGCCGAGGGTGAGCGGCAGCCCCGAGAGACCGAGGTCGCGCTCGAGGATCTCCACGACCGCGCGCTGGTCGGCGGCGCTCTTCGCCACGAGCTGGGCCGAGCCGTCACCCTGGGAGCCGACGCCCTTGCCACCCCAGACGTGGGGAGAGATCGCCTCGTGGGCGAGGACGCGGTGCAGCACCGGCGCCGTCAGCTCCTCGGGGCAGGCGGGGGTGGCGTACCGGTCGAAGAAGCCCTGCGCCTCGCCCATGAGCGCCCCGAGCCGCGCGGCGTCGCCCGCCTCGAGCGCCTCCACCGCCTGGTGAACGACCCGCTCGTTGACCGGGCCGAGCAGCTCCTGGACCCCTTTCTCGACGGGCCCCTCCGCGAACGGGTACGAGCGGTTCAGCCGCTTCAGGATCTCGACGGTGTCCTTCTTCGCCTTGAGGTCCACGATGACGAAGTGGAGCTCCTTCGCCGGCCGGATCTCCCTGGTCGCGAGGCGGTCCCCGTCGAACTCCATGAGGACCGCCCGGTCCCCGAAGGCGCAGCCCTGGTCCATCCGCCCGCAGCGCGAGGGCGTCGTGATCTCGCCCTGGTAGGCGAGCTCCATCTCGCCGCGGACGGTGAGGCGCAGGTCGTAGACCCGGTTGAACGCGCGCGCGGTGAGGACGCTGATCGCGGCGCTCGAGGAGAGCCCCTTCTTGATCGGCAGGTCGGTCCGGAAGTTGCGGATGGCGAGGCCGCGCACCCGGTAGTTCGTCAGCACCTGGTAGGCGACGCCCGCCGCGTAGGAGAAGAAGCCCCCGCGCTGCGCCTCCTCGAGGAGGGCCCGCAGCTCGAGCGGGATCTCGTGGGGTCCCTTCGTCTCCCCGTCCGGCGTCGTCGAGGTGAGGACGAGCGCGGTCGGGTGCGGCTCGACCTCGGCGTGGATGCCCTGGTTGGTGCCGCAGATGAGCGTGTAACCCTTCTCGACCTCGGCGTTGATGCGCCGGTAGCCGCCCGCCCAGTCCGAGTGCTCGCCGAAGAGGCAGATCCGTCCGGGGACGAAGATCTTCATGGCTCCTACGCCCGGTGGACTTCCGGCCCCGGGGCGCCCGGCCGACCGAGGCCGAGGGGCGCCATCAGGTTCCGCGTGTCGACGACGAGCTTCGCGCCGGCGTAGAGTGCCCGGTCCTTGAACTCGGAGTGGGCGGTCGAGACGACGAGCACGTCGTGGCGTGCGAACTCCTCCGCCGTGCAGGGCACCGACGAGAGCCGGATGTCGTGCTCGCGCCCGGGCCGCGCCACCGGGATGTAGGGGTCGCAGTACGCGACCTCCGCCCCCGCCGCCCGCAGCCGCTCGATGATCTCGAAGGACGGCGACTCGCGATCGTCGTCGATGTCGGCCTTGTAGCTGAGGCCGAGTACGAGGGCCTTCGAGCCCTTGAGGCTCTTGCCGTGGCGGTTCAGCGCCCGGGCGGTGCGGTCGACCACGTGGTGCGGCATCGACGTGTTGATCTCGCCGGCGAGTTCGATGAAGCGCGCCCAGACCCCGTACTCGGCCGCCTTCCAGGTCAGGTAAAACGGGTCGAGCGGGATGCAATGCCCGCCGAGGCCGGGCCCGGGGTAGAACGGCATGAAGCCGAAGGGCTTCGTCTTCGCCGCCTCGATGACCTCCCACACGTCGATCCCCATCCGGTCGAGGACGAGCTTCATCTCGTTGGCGAGGGCGATGTTCACGGCCCGGAAGACGTTCTCCAGGATCTTGGCCGCTTCCGCCACCTCGGGAGACGAGACCGGGATCACCTTCGCCATGGCCGCCCCGTAGAGGGCGACCGCCACCTCCAGCGAGGCGGGGTCGATCCCCCCGACCACTTTCGGGATGTTCTGCGTGTGGAAGCTCTTGTTCCCCGGGTCCTCGCGCTCGGGCGAGAAGGAGAGGAAGAACCCCGTCCCGCACTCGAGCCCGCTCGCCAGGAAACGCGGGAGGAGCTCCTCGCGGGTCGTGCCGGGGTAGGTGGTGGACTCGAGGACCACGAGCTGCCCCGGGCGCAGGCGCCGCGCGACCTCGTCGCCCGTGGCGCGGATGTACGAGAGGTCGGGCTCGCGGTGGCGCCCCAGGGGGGTCGGGACGCAGATGAGGACGGCGTCGCACTCCCCGAGGCGGTCGAGGTCGGGGGTGGCTACGATCCGGCCGCGCGCAAAGGCCTTGGCCACCCGCTCCGCCCCGATGTGCCGGATGTACGACTCCCCGCGATGGAGCGCCTGCGGCTTGGCCGGGTCCACGTCGAAGCCGATCACGGGGAAGCCCGACTCCTCGAAGAGGAGCGCGAGCGGCAGGCCGACGTAGCCGAGGCCGATGACGCCGACGCGGGCCGAGCGGTCGGTGATCCGGCGGACGAGCTCTTCGCGGTGGTCGCTCATACGGCCGAGGATGCTAGCACTCTAGACGCGCTTCACGGACTCGTGCACGGCGACGACCACCGCCCGGGCCTGCTCGTCGGTCAGCTCCGGGTAGAGCGGCAGCGACAGGATCTCGGCCGAGGCCTTCTCGGCCACCGGGAGGTCGCCCGGCCTCCCGCCCAGCGACGCGAAGGCGGGCTGGAGGTGGAGCGGGATCGGGTAGTGGATGAGCGTGCCCACCCCCCGCTCCCGGAGCGCGACCACGAGGGCGTCGCGCCGCGGGTGGCGCA
>JBGPQQ010000003.1:0-22019 GCA_041489115.1 Vicinamibacteria bacterium
GCGGCGGCGCCGTCCTTCTGGCTCTTCCAGGCCGAGAGGTCCTTGCCGCCGAAGAGGACGATCGCGTCCGAGGGCGGCTGGCCGGGCGTCTCGGGCGTCACGCCGGTTCCCGGCGTGACGACCGTCGGCTGCGGCCGTTTCTCGTCGTGTTGCGCCCAGCCTTCGGGGTCCTTCGGCGCCTGGGCGAGGGCGAGGCTCGCGGCGAGTAGAACGATGGCAGCAGCAGCTCTCATGGTCGGACCTCCCTGGCCGCTGGGTTATACCACCGCTCCATCTCCCAGTCGCACGAGAATCGTCCGATTCATGCGACCCCCGCTCCCGGCGCAGTAGACTGGGCGCCATGAAGCCGGCACGAGCCGCTGCCCTGCTGCTCCTGCCGGCTGCCGTCGCCTGTGCCGTGTCGCAGGCCCGGAAGGCCGCACCGCCGGCTCCGCCGCCGCCCGCGATCCTCGGGCTCGACGGCCAACCGGACCCGCGGCCGGACGCCGCGTTCGTGGACGTGGTCCGGAAGGAGTGCGCGGCGTGCCACGTCCTCCCCGCGCCCGGAGACGTGCCGCGCGGGCTCTGGCGCCAGCGCCTCCAGGACATGGCGCGCTTCAGCCTCAGCCGGATCGGTGTGCGCGAGGCCACGCCGAGCAACCTCGCTCGCCTCGAGCTCGAGCCGTTCGTCCGCTACTTCGAGACCCGTGCGCCGGAGACACTGCCGGCGCCTCCGGCCTGGCCGCCGGCCGAGGGCGCGGGCGCCCGATTCGCGCGGCACCTGCTCAGCCCGCCCGGCGCGGCGCCGGTGCCGATCCTGGCCAACGCGCGCTTCTTCGACCTGGACGGGGACGGCCGGCTCAAGATCATGGCCTGCGACATGGGCCACGGCCTGATCCTCCTCGGCGACCCCGCCCGCCGGCCGGGGGAGCTGCGCGAGATCGCGAAGATCCCGAATCCTGCCCACGCCGCGATGGTGGACCTCGACGAGGACGGCCGGGAGGACCTGCTGATCGCCGACATCGGCTACTTCCTGCCCGAGGACCACGAGAAGGGCAGCGTCGTCTGGCTGCGGCAGAAAAGGGACGGCACGTTCGAGAAGCGCGTCCTCGCGGAGAAGCTGCCCCGACCTATGGACGTCGAGGCGGCCGACTTCGACGGCGACGGCGACCTCGACCTCGTGGTCGCCGCCTTCGGCCTCCACACCCGCGGCGGCATCCTGCTGCTGGAGAACCGGACCACGCGCTGGGAAGAGCCGCAGTTCGTTCCGGCGACGATCGACACCCGGGCGGGCGCGATCCACGTCCCCACCGCAGACCTCGACGGGGACGGGCGCCCCGACTTCGTCGCGCTGCTCGCGCAGCAGCACGAGACGGTCGTGGCCTTCCTGAACCGCGGCGGAGGGACGTTCGAGCAGCGGACGATCTTCACGGCACCGACGCCGGCGTGGGGCTCGACCGGGATCGATCTCGTGGACTTCGACGGCGACGGCGACCTCGACGTGCTCATGACCAACGGCGCCACCCTCGACGACGCCACGGTGAAGCCGTGGCACGGCGTGCGCTGGCTCGAGAACCGGGGCTCGTTCCCCTTCGTCCTCCACGACCTCGCCGCGCTTCCCGGCGCCCACCGCGCCCGCGCGGCCGACCTCGACGGCGACGGCGACCTCGACATTGCGGTGGCCGCGTTCCTGCCAGACCCCGACCGCGTCCGCGGCTCGCTCGCCTCGCTCGTGTGGCTCGAGCAGACGACGCCCGGCGTCTTCGCGCGGCACACCCTGCAGACGCGGCAGCTCTCGCACACGACCCTCGACCTCGGCGACTTCGACGACGACGGCGACGTGGACATTCTCACCGGCAACTTCGTCGGCTTCACCTTCGCCCGCACCGACACGGGCTTCCGGGCCGACGGCTGGGTGGAGCTGTGGGAGAACCGCCTGCACCCGCCGTTATAGACTGGTCCGGTGATGCTTCGACGTTCTCTTCCCTTCCTGCTCCTGGCAGTGCCCATGGTCGCGGCCTTCGGCCCCACGCCAGCGCCCCAGACCCCGGCGGCGGCGGGTGGCGTCATCCTCGGCCTCGACGGCAAGCCCGACACACTGCCCGACGCCGCCTTCGTCGAGACCATCCAGAAGCAGTGCTCGAAGTGCCACCTCCCGCCCCAGCCGCAGTACCTGCCTCGGGGCATGTGGCGGCTCCGCATCCAGGAGATGGCCCAGCGCAGCCTGATGGGCACCGGCGTCACGCCCGGCGAGGAGAGCGTCCTCTGGCAGATGGACACCGCCCAGTTCGTGCGCTACTTCGAGGCACGCTCCCCGGTGACGCTGCCGCTGCCGGACCCGTGGCCCGAGGGCGACGGCGGACTGCGCTTCGCCCGGCAGGAGTGGACCCCCCCCGGAGAGGCGAAGGTCCCCGTCGTGGCCAACGTGCGCTTCCTCGACCTCGACGGCGACGGGAAGCTGGAGATCGTGGCCTGCGACATGGGCCACGGCCTGGTGATGCTCGGGGAGCCCCAGCGCAAGCCGGGCGAGCTGCAGGTGATCGCGAGCATACCGAACCCCGACCACGCCGAGATGGTGGACCTCGACAAGGACGGGAAGCAGGACCTCCTGATCGCGGACCTCGGCGACTTCATGCCCGGCGACCACGAGAAGGGCAGCATCGTCTGGCTCCGGCAGACCGGGCCGCTCCAGTTCGAGAAGATCGTCCTCGTGGACAAGGTCGCCCGCACCGCCGACGTGCAGGCCGCCGACTTCGACGGGGACGGCGAGCTCGACCTCGTGGCGGCCGCGTTCGGCTGGCACACCGTGGGCGGCATCTTCGTCTACGAGAACCAGACGAAGGACTGGAAGCAGCCGAAGTTCGAGGGCTACCCGGTGGACGCCCGACCCGGCGGGATCCACGTGCCGATCGTGGACCTCAACAAGGACGGCAAGCCCGACTTCGTCGCCCTCATCTCGCAGCAGTACGAGCACGTGGTGGCCTTCATCAACCGCGGGGCCGGGAAGGGCTTCCGCCCGGAGACGATCTTCCGCGCGATCGTTCCCGTGTGGGGCTCCTCGGGCATCCAGATGGTCGACATGGACAAGGACGGGGACCTCGACCTGCTGATGTCCAACGGCGACTCGCTCGACGACTTCACGATCCGCCCGTTCCACGGCATCCGGTGGTTCGAGAACGAGGGGAGCTACCCCTGGAAGCAGCACGACCTCGCGATCATGCCGGGCGTCCACCGCGCGCAGGCCGCCGACATGGACGGGGACGGCGACCTCGACGTGGTCACCGCGGCCTTCCTGCCGAACGCCGAGCACCCGGCCTTCCAGCTCCTCGAGCGGCAGGGCAACCTCGCGCCCTTCACCTCGCTCGGCTGGCTGGAGCAGACGAAGCCCGGCGTCTTCGTGCCCCACCCGCTCGAGCAGGGCAAGCTCACCCACACGACGCTCGACCTCGGGGACTTCGACGGCGACGGCGACGTGGACATCGTCACGGGGAACTTCGTGGGCTTCACCTTCACGAAGACCGACACCGGCTTCAAGGCCGACACGTTCGTCGAGCTCTGGGTCAACCAGGCCAAGCCGTAGAGCCGCCGTTCCCGCCGCCGCCCGCCGGGAGCGGAGGGGGGCTTCAGCGTTTCTCCCGGAAGGGAGCCCGCGAACGGTAGAGGGCGAGGCGCCCGTCCAGCTCGACGGCGAGGGACGCGTTGCCCTGCTCCCGGGCCAGGGCCAGGGCGCGCTCGGCGGTGCGGACCGCCTCGGCGAAGCGGCCCACCTCGGCGTAGGCCGCCGCCTGCGCGTCGAGGATGGACGGCTCCCGGCCGCCCGACAGGCTGACCGCCCGGCCGGCCAGGGCGAGCGCCTCCGTCCCGTTCCGAACCGCGGCGCTCGGGCTCGTGGCCAGGGCCCAGGCCGCCTGGGTCAGGGCTGGCAAGTGGTTCGGCTCCGCGCGCAGCAGGAGCCGCCACTGGATGAGCGCCTCCACCGTCCGGCCCTGCGCGTGGTGGAGAGCGCTCGCGAGGCTCTCGCGGGCCGCGAGGTTGCCGGGAGCGATCGCGACGGCCTTCCGGAAGCACGCGATCGCCTCGTCCGCCCTGTCCCGCTCGAGCAGCGCGAGGCCGAGGCTCGTCTGGAGCTCGGGGGAGCGCGGCTGCAGCGCGACGGCCTTCTCGAGGTGCGGGATCGCCTGCCCGGCTTCCCCCTTCTGCAGGAGCGCTCCCCCCAAGTTGGCGCGGGCCCCGAGGTACTCCGGGTCGAGCGCCACCGCCCGCTCGAGGCGGACGATCGCCTCGTTCAGCCGCCCGGTCCGGGCCAGCGCCGCTCCCAGGTTGGCGAGGGCCTCGGTGTTCTCGGGGTTGAGCTCGAGGGCCTTCTCGTACTGCGGGATCGCCTCGGCGACACGCCCCGAGGCCATGAGCGCCGCCCCGAGGCCGCTCTGGGCATCGTCGTAGTCCGGGTTGACGGCCACGGCCTTCTCGAAGTGGGCGATCGCGTCTCCCGGGCGGCCCGTCGAGGCGAGGGCGGCGCCGAGGCTGGTCTGCGCCCGGTCGTCGTCGGGGTTGAGGGCGAGGGCTCTCTGCCACTCGGGAATGGCTGCCGCGTACTGCCCCTTCTCCGAGAGAGCGGCGGCCCGGTTGAACAGCCTGTAGAACTCGGCGGCCGGCGCGTCGATCTTCAGGAGCCCGTCGGGCGGGACGTTCACGAACTCGGGGATGTTCACCGCGCGGTTCGCGGCCGTCGAGTCCTCGATCAGGATGGCCGGGCTGTCGGAGCCGTCATCGTCGATGTGGGTCAGGAACATCTGCGTGTAGGGCGAGCGGCTCTTCGAGGAGAAGACGAGCCAGCGCCCGTTGGGCGAGAAGCTGTGCCACGAGTTCATGCGCGACGTGTTGCACCGCATCCGCCGCGCCTCGCCGCCCTCCGCCGGCACGATGTGGAGCTGGCTGTCGGGGCGCATCAGCAGGCCGTTCCTGGCCTGCACGTAGACGATCCAGCGCCCGTCGGGCGAGATCTTCGAGAAGGAGTTGCTCATCCCGTTCTGCGACGCTCCCCGTATCGGCTCCGCGCGGCCGCCCGCGCCGCCGTTGAAGGGGATCCGATAGAGGTCGTACCGGACGGGGATCTCGTTCGGGTCGTTGGCGTGGGTCGCGATGGGGCGTCCGGGGATCGGCTCCTTCGCCTCCGCGCGGGCGAAGACGAGGTAGCTGCCGTCCGGGCTCCAGGTGGCGTTCGCCTGCACGTACCGCGGGTCGTCCGCCCCCGGCAGGGGCTGCAGCTGGCCCGTCGTCCGGTCGTACCAGACGAGGATGCCGCCGATCGGGTAGAAGACCTGGAGGAAGCGGTAGTCCGGGAAGTTGGCCACGTAGTAGAGCGGCAGCAGCTGCCGCTTCGAGAGCGGCAGGGCCGGCGCGGAAGTCTCGGCCCCGGTGTCGCGGGGCTTGATCGTCGTCACGACGTACCGGCCGTCCGGCGACACCTGCGACATGAAGCCGACCCGCAGCTGGTTCCCGAGCTTGCTGCGAAAGGAGCTCCACGCGACCACGTCCTTGTTGCGGATCGTCGTCCGCGGCTGGACGGAAGCGAGGGCGTAGAGGCCCTTGTCGTTCTTGGGCCCATCCAGGTCCATGCCGAGCGTCTTGCCGTCGCGCGAGAACGAGTGGCAGTTCGCGCACGTGTGCATACCTGTCAGGAGCAGCCGGCTGCGGGTCTCGGCGACGTTGCGCAGCCGCCAGGCGATGAGCGGCACCTTGGCGGTGGCGAGCGGGCTGATGACCCCCTTCTCGCCCGCCGAGGGCATGAGCGGCACGTCCCGGTAGAAGATCGGAGCGGCCACCGGGTCCGTCGACGTGCGGATCGCCACCTGGCCGTGCGACACCGGGCTCGGGGCGCCGGCGCCCGCGAAACCATCGATCGTCACCGTGGCCACGGCCCCGGCGGAGCGCTGCTTGATCGTCTCCCACGTGGGCCCGTCCGGCTTCCAGGTGCGCGCCGCCGCCTGCTCCGGCGTCAGCCTCGGCAGTTCGTTCGTGGGGCCCACGGCCCGCGGGTCGATCGCGCCCACGCGCATCCGCGGCCCGAGCGTCTTCGCCCGCACGGGAGCCCCACCGTCGGCGAAGGTCACCTCCACCTGCCAGGACGTGGCGGCCGAGCCGTCGCGCCAGAGGAATGTCGGCGAGGCGATGTCGGGGGGGAAGATCGATCCTTCCTCGGGGTAGTCGACGAGGATCGTGGCCGGCGGCTGCGGCAAGGTCGAGGCCGTCGGCCGGGCGCCGTTCCCAGGGGTGAGCCGCTCGACCGCGGACCCGGAGAGGAGGGCCCCCGTTCCCAGAACCAGCAACCCGGCGCCCACTCGCCTCACACCACGCCTCCCTGTGCCGTACCGCTCAAAGATACCGAAACGACCGGCCGCGCGTCCATGTCCTGCCGGCCGAGGCAGGGAGTCAGTCCCACAGCCGCTCGACGCCAAAGCCGTCGAGCGCGTCGTCCGCGCTCACGAGGCGGTGGCCAGCGCAAGCGCGAGCACGCGGGCCGTTCAACGCGCGCCGCACGCCGCCGGCGCATCGGGGCCCGGCAGGCCCGCCGCAGGGCGAGCAGCCTCCTCGAGCCAGGCGAGGAGCGCGTCCACGTCGTCGGGGCCCAGCGAGCGGCCCCAGGGCGGGCACAGGGGGGACCGGCCGAGGGCCGCCGTCCCGCCCTCGACGACCCTGCGGCGATCCGCCGGAGACAACCTCGAAAGAGACTCCTGGAAGTCGGGCGGGGGCGGCTGGAGGTTGTAGGCGTTCTGGCCGTCGCCCCGGCCCCGCGGACCGTGGCACGTCGCGCACCGCTGCAGGAACACGCGGTGGCCGCGCGCCGCGCGCGCCGAGAGTGCGTCGTCTTTAAAGGCCGCCTGCAGCGCGTCGTTCCCCGGCGGCGACGGTGCCCGACACCCGGCGACGGCCAGCAAGGCCACTAGCCCAAGCCACGACCGGCTCACCGACCCGCCCCCTTGGCCTTTCTCGCCGGCAGGCTCAGCACGTAGGCCGTGAGCGCCTCGGCCTCCGGCCGCGTCAGGCCGTGGTCCGGCTCCAACGTGCCAGGCTTCCACCGCTCCGGCTCGAGCAGCCACGCCACCGCCCAGCCCGGTTTCAGCCGCGCACCGCAGCCGTTGAGGTCGGGGCCGACGTAGCCGCCCTTGTCGCCCACGATGTGACAGCCGACGCAGCCGTGCCGGTCGAAGAGCTGCTTCCCCCGCGCCACCGTGACCGCGTCGACCGGCACTGTGCCCTCGATCGCGTCGTCCACCATCACCGTCGAGAGGTACGCGGCGAGCGTCCGTGCCTCCTCGGGGGCGACGTTGAGGTGCGGCATGCGCTCCGGGAGCGCCACGCGCACGCCGTACGGCTTCGCGATGTACCGCTCCAGGTGCTCGCGCGTGAGCTGCGAGCCGATCCGGTCGAGCCGCACCGTCGAGAGCGGCGCGCCCGTGGCGGTGACGTGGCCGGAGCCTCCGATCGTGTGGCAGGAGAGGCAGCGGTACCGCCGCACGAGGGCGCCGAACTCCCCCTGCGGCTCGTACGGCTTGCCCCCGGAAGTCGGGGAGCCGTACGCAGGGGGCACGCGCACGGGATCGCGCGTCGTGCGGGCGGGCGGCGCCTCCCTCGCCCGCAGGCTCAGGAGCGCCACGGTGACCGCCGCGGCTTCGTCCTCCGCGAAGCCGAAGGTCGGCATCCGCGCCGCGTCGAGGACGCGCTCCGGCCCGCTCACCTTGGTGAAGAGCCAGTTGGGCAGGGTCGTTCGGATCCCGCGCGCGACGAGGGGCGCGGGCTCGAGGACGCGGTCGCCAATCGCCGCGAGCTTCGGCCCGATCCGCGCCAGGGCCGGGAAGCCTTCCAGCTCGTGGCAAGAGTAGCAGCCGCGCTTCTCGTAGATGCCGCGCCCCTCCTCCGCGAGGGCGGGCGACGGCGCGGCATCGCTCGCCTGGAAGCCCTCGGGCGCCTCCCCGTACTCCGACGAGAGGTAGGCCGCGAGGTCCCGGGCTTCGTCGTCCCTGAACTGGAAGCGGGGCATGAGCGTCTTCGGCTGGAAGCGGTGCGGGTCGCGGATCCAGCTGTAGAGCCAGTCGCGCGAGGCCTTGGCCCCCACGTGCGTGAGCGCGGGGGCGAGCGTCCCCCCGCGGCCGTTCACCTCGTGGCAGGTGACGCAGCGCGAGGCTCGGAAGAGCTCGCCGCCCTTCTCGGTGTCGGCCTTCGACCAGTCCGTCCTGTCGAGCGCGAGCTTCCCGTGGGGCTGAAGCAGGAAGGCGGCGAGCGCCTCGACGTCGCGCTCCGACAGGCGGAAGTCGCCCATCCGCGACTTCGGCAGGTAGCCGTTCGGCTTCTTCAGCCAGCCGCGCAGCCAGGAGGGCGGCACCTTGAGAGCAAGGCCGTCGAGGCGCGGCGCGCGCACCTCGGCCGCGTCGTGCCCGGGCACCTCGTGGCAGGCGGTGCAGTTGCGGTCGGCCATGAGCGCCCGGCCGCGGGCCAGCCAGTCCGTCCCCTTCGGCCGCCGCTCGCGGTGGCAGGTCCCGCAGCGGGCCTCCATCAGCTCCCGCGAGGCCATCGGCTCCGGCCAGTAGGGTATCGGCCCGTGGGCCGCGCCGCGATAGCTCGTCGCCTCGCCCTGCCCGCCGTGGCACGCCGTGCAGCCGTAGCGGTCGGGGCGGTGGATCTCGAGCCACCGGCCGGGGTGAGCGCGGAAGGGCTGGGGCGCGCCCGCCCGCTCGGGCTCGGCGATCCCGAGGTGGCAGGAGGTGCAGCGGTCCACGCGGTCGAGGTCGGGTAGCCAGATCTGCTGCAGGCCACGGGCCCCGTCCTCGGCGGTCACCGGCGCGCCCGCTTCGAGCGCGGCGTACCGCCCCTGCCAGACGCGCCACTCGGCGCGGGCCTCCTTCCAGACCGCCCAGACGACCGTGGCCACGAGCGCGACCGACAGGAGTCCGAACACGAGGAGAAGCCCGGGCGAGACGCGGCGCCCGAGGCCCTGCGGCTTCACCACGGCCACACCCACGCCCAGTTCGGCCCTCGGAAGAAGGTCCCCACGATCGTCACCGCCACCACCGCGAGCGCGATCGCCACGAAGACGGCGTTCGCGGTGCGACGCTCCGGGGCGAACCACACGCCCACGCCCCGCGGGTGAGTGTCGAGGTAGGGCAGGAGGAGCAGCGCGAGGACGAGGCCGGTCGGGACGACGACGCCCCCGAAGATCGCGCCGTAGCGGACGAGCTCCTGCAGGCCGAGGAAGTACCAGGGGGCCTTCGCCGGGTTCGGCGTGCGCGTGGCGTCGGCGATCTCTTCGAGCGGGGCATCGAAGAGGAGCGCCGCGGCGTGGACGACCACCAGCACGAGGATGAGGACGAGGAGCTCGCGGAAGACGAGGTGAGGCCAGGCGAGGACGCGGCGGTGGAGGCGCCCCGGGGGCGCGCTCAGGCCGCCGTCCTTGCGCACCCGCCAGAAGTGCAGCGCGACGAGGAAAGCCATGGCGAGCGGCAGCACCAGGCAGTGCAGGACGTAGAAGCGCAGGAGCGCGGCCGCCCCGATCTCGTGGCCGCCGAGCAGGAGGTAGCGCACCTGCGGCCCGAGCACCGGGAAGTACGCCACGATGGCCGTGCCGACGGTGATCGCCCAGTAGGCCAGCTGGTCCCACGGCAGCAGGTAGCCGGTGAACGAGAGGGCGAGGGTGAGGAGGAGGAGGAGAACGCCCACCACCCAGTTGAACTCGCGGGGCGCCTTGTAGGCACCGGTCAGGAAGACCCGACACATGTGGAGGAAGACGACCGCCACCATCCCGTGCGCGGCCCAGCGGTGGGCGTTCCGGAGGAACATGCCGAAGGTCACCGCGTACTCGAGGTCCTTCATGCTCCGGTAGGCCGCATCGGGGTGCGGGACGTAGTAGAGCATCAGGGCGAGACCGGTCACGGTCAGGACCAGGAAGAGGTAGAAGCTGACGAGGCCCAGCCCCAGCGTGTACGTGGGGCGCAGCGCGTGCACGCGCACCCAAGTCGGGTGGACGTGCAGGACGAAGCTCGAGAGCATCGCCTCCACGCGGGTCTGGCGCGTGCGCGGCCAGCCCACGCGGAAGACCGACAGCCACAGGCGCCGGGCAATGTCGTTGATCATCGCCAACCGCGTCCTGCTCATGCCTTCAGCCGGAAGTCGGCGCCCACGGTGCGGCGGGTGTCCACGACCAACTCGCCCCGCCGGGAGAGGCTCATCGAGAAGCGCGGCAGCGGCCAGGCCGCGGGGCCCTTCCGGACGCGGCCGTCCTCCTCGAAGGTGCTGCCGTGGCACGGACAGGCAAAACCCTTCCCCACCTCGTGGTTCACGTTGCAGCCGAGGTGGGTGCAGACGGCCGAGATCGCGTAGAACCCCTCCGGCGTGTTGAAGACGAAGAGGCGGCGCTCGGAGACGAAGGTCGCGCTGGCAGGCGGGAAGTCGCCGGGGCGGCCGACCGGGAAGCGGCGCGGCGGCTCGTAGAGGACGTCGGGGACGACCGAGCGCGCGAGCGCGCCCAGGAGCCCTAGGGCCCCGGCCACGAGCCCCGTCGTGCCCGCCGCCACCACGAACCGGCGACGGGAGTCCCCCGTTCCAGGAGGAGTTGCGCCGCCCGGGCGATGCACCGGGGGATTCACTTCTCGAGCACCAAGTTGAGCACGGCCGGCTTGCCGGAGACGACCTCCAGGTCCTGCTCAAGGCCGTCTTTCTTCTCGTGCCACGCGATCAGCTTGTACTTGCCCGGGGGCACGTTGCGGATGAGGAAGGCGCCCGTCGCGTCGGTGACGGCGAAGTGGGGCGTGTCCACGACCACGACGTAGGCGAGCATGTCCGGGTGGATGTTGCACAGCTGGCTGTAGATCCCGGGCTTCTTGAACGTGTGGTCTTTCGTGTCCCCCGTCGGCCAGGTGCCGAGGTTGTAGCGCCCCTCGGGCGAGTACACGTTGTGCGGCTCGGGGTCGTTGTTCAGGAACCGGATCGCCGATCCCGTCTGAATCACCGTCACGTGCGGGAGAAAGCGGAAGCCCTTCTGGTCGATCTTGAACGGCTCGACCGGCGGCGCGAGCTTCAGGCCCGGCGCCTCGAGCGTCACCACGACGTCCGCGTTCGACTTCACGCCCTTCACCGTCACCGTGCCGCGCACGGCCGAGGGCGCCGCGGCGTCCGCGAGGACGCCGCCGAGGCCGAGAGCGAGCGCCGCGACGCAGGCGCGGCGGGCCCGCCTCACGGCTTCTTCCCCGCCGCCGCCGGATCGCTGGACTTGCCGATGAGGTCGCTGATCGACTCGCGCACCCCCTGGAAGGACCGCGCGTCGGCCTCCTTCGTGAGCCGCACGACCCTGGCTCGTGCCTTCGCGGCATCCTCGGGACGGCCGAGGCGCGTGTAGAGCACGGCCAGCTGCATCTGCGTCGGCAGGTGACCCGGCACTGCCGTCGCGACCTCCGTGAGCAGCCGCTCGGCCTCCTGCATCCGCCCGAGCGCGAGGCAGACGGCCCCGAGCGAGAACTTGACGGCGAGCTCGTCCGGGCGCACGCGGGCCGCCCGCGTCAGGTGCTCGAGCGCCTCCTCGTGGCGACCCTCCTCCCGCAGGAGCGTGCCGAGGAGGAGGTTCGACTCGTAGTGGTTCGGGTCGGTCTCGAGCTCATCCCGGAAGGCCGCCGCCGCCCCCGCCCAATCGTTCCTCTCTTTCATCACCGCCTCGCCGTAGAGGAAGTTCACGAGGGGCAGGCGCGGATTCATGGCCCGTGCTTTCTCGTACTCGGCCCGCGCCGCGGTCCAGTCCTTGTGCTTGGAATGCATCGAGCCCAGCAGCACGTGGGCCTCGGCCGAGTCGTCACGGAAGAGGCCGTCCATCACGGCCTGGGCTTCGGCCGTGCGGTTGAGGTCGATGAGAGCCGTCCCGAGCAGGTACGCGACGGCCTTGTCGCCGGGCGAGGCGGCCGCGGCCGGCTTCAGCAGGTCGACGGCTCCCTGGGTCTCGCCGAGGCGCAGGCGGCAGTCGGCCACAAGCAGCAGGGCGTCGCGGTCGCTCGGCTGGGCGAGCAGCGCGCGCTCGGCTTCGGTCGCCGCCTCCCGGGTCTGCCCCGTCTTCACGAGCGCCACCGCCAGGTTCCGCCGGATCGACGGGTCGTCCTCCTGCTTGAGCGCCTGCCCGTACTGGTCGATCGCGTCGTCGTAGCGGCCCATGGCCGCCCAGGCGGCGCCCAGGTTCGAGCGCACGTGCGTGGCCCCGGGAACGGCTCGGAGGATCTGCACGTAGAGGGCGGCCGCCCCCTCGAAGTCGCCCGACTGGTGGAGCGCAACGGCCCGGGACAGGACGGCGTCCAGGTCGGGAGCCTGGGCGGCGGCCGGGGCGCCCTCGAGCACACCGACGGCCAGGGTCAGCGCGGCCACTGAGGCTGCCAGTCCGTGACGAGGGAGCAAGAGAGCCGAGGTCCTTCCGGTTGCGGCCGGGCCCGCCGGAGGGGCGCCGGCGGCCTGCCTGTGCGTTGGGCCATTATACCGTCAGCGGACGGCCCGGCCGCGTCCCCCTCGGTGCCCTGTACGGCTCTCTCCGACGGGTGACCGCCGGCTCCGGTAATGGACGGTCAAGGGGCTCGTGACGGTCGATGACCCCACGGCAAGTCCTTGTACGCCAGCAGGGAGACCTGTTCAAAAACTGAAACCCATAGGTCTTATGACCTACCCGGAAATTCTTGACAAGTTGTGACCAAAGCGAACAGAATTCTCCCGCATCCGAATCGACCCGATCGCGACGGCTCATCCCCGGGCCGCCTGAGCGGGTGGGCATCCATAGGCGGACACAGCGGCCCCGCGAGGGACCGCAAGGAGGTTCGAGAACAATGCGGACTCTCAGCCGCATCGCCTTGGCTCTCCTCGTGTTGCTCGTGGCCGGCGCGGCGTTCGCGCAGGACACCGGCAGCATCCGCGGCACGGTCACCGACACGACGGGAGCCGTCGTGCCGGGCGCGACCGTGACGCTGCAGAACGAGGCGACCAAGTTCAGCCGCAACGTCGTCACCGACGCCAAGGGAGCCTACTACCTCGGCGCCGTTTCGCCGGGCGTCTACACGGTGACCGTCGAGATCCCCGGCTTCAAGATGGCGAGCCGCAAGGGCATGCGGATCAGCCAGCGCGAGGCCGCGGGCTTCGACGTCACCCTCGACGTCGGCGCCCAGACCGAGAGGATCGAGGTCACCGCCCAGCGCGAGATGATCCAGACGCAGACCGGCGCCCGCGAGGGCCTGCTCACGTCCGAGCAGATCGACAACCTCTCGGTGGTGGGCCGCAGCCCGCTCGAGCTGCTCCGCATCCTCCCCGGCGCGGTCATGCCCGACGTCAGCTCGCTCGAGAGCGTGGGCAACCTGACCGGCAGCTCGAACACCAACCAGACCGCGACCTTCACCGTCAACGGCATCCGCGGCTCCAACACCGTGATCACGCTGGACGGCTCGCGTCTCGCGGACTTCGGATCGAGCAACGGCGTCATCGTCGTCCCCAACAACGACATGGTGTCCGAGGTCAAGGTCCAGTCCTCGAACTACGCGGCCGAGTTCGGCTCCGCCGGCGTGCAGATCAACGCCATCACCAAGGGCGGCAGCTCCGAGTTCCACGGAACCCTCTACGACTACGTCCGCGACTACCACTTCCAGGCCAACGACGGCTCCAACAAGATTGCCGGGGTCGAGCGGCCGAAGAGCAAGTTCCAGTACCCGGGCGGCAACCTCAGCGGCCCGATCCTCATCCCCGGCACCGACTTCAACAAGAACCGCGACAAGGCGTTCTTCTTCATCGGCGTCGAGATCCAGCGCCAGAATGTGGACCGCGGGTCCTCCTTCGCGGTCACCCCGACGGCCGGCCAGCGGAACGGCGACTTCAGCACCACCCAGGGTGGGCAGAACCTCAACCAGCCGACGAGCGTGAACATCCCCAGCGGCTTCCCCGGCTCGGGCGGCGCGGCTCCGGGGAACAACCTGGCGCCCTACGTCGACCCGTTCGGGCAGATGCTGCTCAACCTGTACCCGTTGCCGAACGGCAACTTCAACAACAACCGCTACAACTACGTGTTCAACACGCTCGAGCCGCAGAACCGGTGGCAGGGCACGATGCGCGTCGACTACAACTTCACCGAGAACACGAAGATGTACGTGCGCCTGGCCCAGGACAAGGAGACGATGGACAAGGCGCGGGGCGTGTGGTGGGACTCCTCGAACTACACCCTGCCCTCGGCGGTGGTGCACGCGAACACCGGCCGGTCGATCTCGGCGAACCTGACCAGCGTCCTCAGCCCGACCACCACCAACGAGGTCCTGTTCACGTTCAGCAAGCTGAAGCTCGACATCTACCACAAGGACCCGTCGGCGGTCAGCCTCAGCGGCCTGGGCTTCCCGAACTTCAAGGGCCCCTACGGCCAGCAGGTCGACGTCGCCCCGATCCAGCTCTACTCGTGGGGCCAGGGCCTCGGCAACCTGTGGGACCCGCTCGGCGCGGATCTCTTCGCCTACAACTCCTCGCTGATGTTCACCGACACCTTCACCAAGGTGCTGAACACGCACGCCATCAAGGCCGGGATCAGCGTGGAGCGCGCCCGCAAGGACCAGAACTTCCAGAACAACGAGCAGCTCTCGTTCAGCTACGGCTCGTGGATCCCGGGCTCGACCGGTAACGACTTCGGCGACATCCTGGCGGGCCGTCCCGCCGGGTACGGCGCCGGCACCAAGTCGATCATCGGGAACTTCCAGAACTGGACCATCGACTTCTTCATGCAGGACTCCTGGAAGGTCCGCAAGAACCTCACGCTGGAGTACGGCCTCCGCTTCTCCAAGATGACGAACAACGTCGACCGGGGCGAGCGCGGCTCCGTGTTCGTTGCGAGCGACTACAACCCGAGCCTGGGGAGCTTCGTGGACGCCGACAAGAAGTACGTCAACGGGCTCCAGTACGTCTCGCTCGGCCAGGTCCCCAACAACCTGATCGGCAACCGGCCGCTCTACGTGATGCCCCGCCTGAACTTCGCCTGGGACACCCGGGGCAACGGAGACCTGATCGTGCGCGGTGGCGCCGGGACCTTCTACAACCGTCCGATGGGCAACGCCGAGTACGACATCATCCGGTTCCCGCCGTACGCCTACGCCATCAGCGGCGGCGCGTGGGACAGCTACTCGGACCCCAACGGCCTCACCTACAACGCGATCGCGGGCGTCGACCCGCTGAGCCGGGTCGGAACCCAGGGGCTCGACGCCTCGGTGAACCCGCAGTCGCTCTTCTACCCGCGGTACTTCACGGGCAGCCTTTCGGTCGCCAAGAGGCTGCCCTTCCAGCAGGTCCTCGAGGTCGGGTACGTCGGCACCTTCGGCCGCCACCTCCTGAACAAGCGCGCCATCAACGTGATCCCCGAGGGCACGCTGCTGCAGGGTCAGCTCGGCAATGCCAACCTGAACATCCCGATCAACCGCGTGGCGCTCGACAACGCGGCGCTGACGACCCTGCGGCCGTACCCGTCGCTGGGCGGGATCAACGTCTGGGAGTACGGGGCCACCTCGAACTACCACTCGCTGCAGGCGACGCTCTCCCGGCAGACGAGCGGGCGCCTCCAGTACTTCCTGACCTACACCTTCTCGAAGGCGCTCGGCGTCTACTCCAGCGAGTACGTGCGGGTCGACCCGTTCAACGCCCGCGGCCGCTCGTATGGCATCCTGCCCTACGACCGCACCCACGTGGCGAACGCCTCCTGGAACTGGATGGCCCCGGACATCATCAAGGGCGACGGGAACGGGATCCTGAAGGGCTTCCTGAACGGCTGGCAGCTCTCGGGCATCCTCAACTACTCGAGCGGCGTGCCCATCTACGTCTCGTTCAACCAGGGTGACCTCTCGGGTGGCGGCGTCGGCCAGGCCTGGGTGGGCACGCCGGACACGAGAAACTCGAGGAACGACAACAACGGCGCGATCCTGCCGCTCTTCACCTGCGATCCGGGCGCGGGCGGCTCGGGGAACGTCGGGGACAAGATCCTGAACATCGGCTGCATCGGCATCCCGACCTACCCTGGGAACGGCCCGTACTCCCAGCCGTACTACATGCGCTCGCCGAACCGCAGCAGCGCCGACCTGACGATCTTCAAGAACTTCGCGCTGGGCGGGAGCAAGAAGCTGCAGTTCCGGGCCGGGTTCTTCAACATCTTCAACCAGTCGTTCGCAACCTACAACCTCGGCTTCGAAGACATCGACCTGAACCTCAACACGACGTGCAACGTGAAGCGCGACAACGTCCCGAACGGCGTCGGCGGGACGTCGAACGGCGTGTGCGACCCGGAGGGCGGGTTCTCCTTCACCCAGAACACGCTCGACAACTTCGGCAAGGTCAACCTGAAGCGCGGTCGCCGGATCGTGGAGTTCGCGCTGAAGTTCTACTTCTAGGATCCGGCCGGGGGCCCGCGGGCCCCTGAGGGAGGGGGAGGGCTGCGGCCCTCCCCCTTTTTCTTTCCGGGACGGGCGCCGGCCGTAACCCCTCCTCGGCGGGCCGCTATAATGGAGTGCCCAGGTCGAAGGACCCGGGACGTTCACGATGCTCCAACGCTCCTCCCACCTCCTGCTGGCACTGTCGATTCTCGTCCCGGCCAGGGCAGCCGCGCAGGCCGTGGCGCCGGCCGACGCAACGCGCTCGGACGAGGCCTTCGCCCGGGGCGTGAGCCTTCACCAGGCGGGCGACATCCTGGGGGCCATCGAGGCCTACAACGCGGCCCTGCGCCTCACCCCGGGACGCCTCGAGGTCCGCTCCAACCTCGGCGCGGCGTACACGCGGCTGGGCCGCTACGACGAGGCGATCGAGCAGTACCGCAAGGCCCTCGGGGCGGACCCGGGGCAGGTCGCGGTGCGCTTCAACCTCGCCCTCGCCCTCTACAAGCGGGGGCGCGCCGACGAGGCGGCGATCGAGTTCCGCAAGGTCCGCGAGCGCGACCCCGGCCGGAAGCCCGCCCTCCTGTTGCTGGCCGACTGCGAGCTTCAGATGGGCAACGACCGCCGGGTGATCGAGCTGCTCTCGCCGGAGCAGGCCGCCCTCGGGGAGGACCGCCTCTTCGCCTATCTCCTCGGGACGGCCCTCATCCGCCAGGGAGAGCTGCAGAGCGGGCAGGCCCTGGTCGACCGCCTCTTCCGCAGCGGCGGCTCCGCCGAGGCGCACCTGCTCCTCGGGGCCCAGCACCTGCGACGCGAGGACTTCCGGGGCGCCGTGCCGGAGCTGCGCCAGGCGGCCGAGCTCGACCCCGACCTCCCCACCGTCCACTCGATGCTGGGCGTCGCGCTCATGAACTCCGGCGAGCGCCCGGCCGCCATACCCGAGTTCCAGCGGGAGCTCGCGAAGAACCCGAACGACTTCGAGGCGAACCTGCGCCTGGGGCTCCTCCTGCGCGACGAGGAGCGGCTGCAGGAGGCCATGGACTACGTCCAGCGCGCGGCGCGGCTGCGGCCCCGTCACCCGGACGTGCTGTACGGTCTCGGCCGCCTCAGCCTGGCCTTCGACCGCCTGGAGGACGCCCAGAAGTACCTCGAGGAGCTGACGCGCACCACCCCCGGTTTCGAGGGCGGGCACGTCATGCTCGCGACCGTCTACTACCGCCTGAAGATGAGGGACCTGGGGGACAAGGAGCGCGCGATCGTCGACAAGCTCAAGGCCCAGCGCAAGGCGACCGAGGCGGCGGCGCAGGGGGCGGCCGACCCGCCCGCCACGGACGGCAAGCCACCGGAGACACGCCGTTGACCCGTACGCTCGGAGCCCTCGTCGCCCTGTGCGTCTTCGGGGCCGTCGCCCCGGCCTCCGCCCAGGTCGCTCCGAAGACACCCCCGCGCAAGCCGGCGAGGGCCGCGCCCACGACGCCGGCGGGCTCGGCCGGGTTCGACGCGCTGGCGGAGCAGGCGAAGAAGGCGCACGCCGACCAGAAGCTCGAGGAGGCGGTCGATCTGTACCAGCGCGCCCTCAAGCTCCGCCCCGGCTGGTCGGAGGGGCGGTTCGGCCTCGGCACCGTGCTCTACGACCTCGACCGCTACGAGGAGGCGCGGGCGGCGTTCAGGCGGGTCACCGCCGAGCAGCCGAAGAGCGGTGCGGCCTGGGCCCTCAAGGGCGTCTGCGAGTTCCGGCTGAAGAACCTCGAGACGGCGCTGCCCGACCTCCAGAAGGGCCTGGCCCTGGGCCTGGGCAGCAACACGGACCTGCAGGCGGTCGCCAACTACCACGCCGCGATCCTGCTGACCCGGTTCGGACAGCCCGAGGCCGCCTACGAGATCCTGAAGGGATTCGCGGTGCGCGACTACGACAGCCCCACCGTGATCGAAGCCCTGGGCCTGTCGGCCCTGCGCCTCCCCTACCTCCCCTCGGAGGCCCCGGTCGAGAAGCGGGAGATGGTCGTCATGACCGGCCGGGCCGTCTACCTGCTGGTGAAGAACCGCCGCTCGGAGGCGACGCGCCTGGCCTTCGACGAGCTGGTGGCCCGCTTCCCCGAGGAGCCGAACGTCCGCTACGCGTACGGCGTCTTCCTCCTGCGCGACGAGCCGCAGAAGGCGCTCGGGGAGTTCCGCCGCGTGCTGGAGATGCAGCCCTCGAACCTGCCCGCGATGCTGCAGATCGTTTCGCAGCTCGTGAAGGAGGGCGACTTCCCGGGGGCGCGGCCCTACGCCGAGAAGGCGGTCGCCACCGCCCCCGACCACACCGCCGCCCGGAGCGCCCTGGGCAGGGTTCTCCTCGAGACGGCTGACGTCGACCGCGCGATCCAGGAGCTCGAGGAGGCGGTGCGCCTCGGCCCCCAGAACGATCAGGCCTACTTCGCTCTCTCGCGGGCCTACAAGCGCGCGGGCCGCGAGGCGGAGTCCCGCAAGGCCCTGGCCGTGTTCGTCGAGCTGGACAAGGCGCGCCGCGCCCGCAGCGCCGCCGGCCCCGAGGAGGGCGCAGCGGCGGCCGAGCCGCGAGCGCCACAGGAGTGACCATGTCAACCTGCAAGCCGGTCCTCGCCGTCCTCCTGGCCGCGAGCGTCGCGGCCTCACCCGCCCCGCTCCTCGCCCAGACGCAGAAGCCCGTACCGCCGACCTTCGCGGTCGGCACGAGCGCGGTGGCCCTCGATGTGGTCGTGCGCGACAAGAAGGGCCGCATCGTCAAGGACCTGACCCAGGCCGACTTCGAGGTGCTCGAGGACGGGGCGAAGCAGCAGGTGGAGACCTTCTCCGTCATCGCCCGCGGGGCAGAGGCCGAGCCGGAGCCCGAGACCCCGGCGGCCGCCCCCACCGCTCCTGCGCCCCCCGCCGCACCCGCACGTCCGCCTCGCCCGACGAGCGAGGCGGACGTGCCGAGCGTGATGGCGGTCGTGTTCGACCGAATGGGCGCGGAGGGACGCGACTTGGCCCACAAGGCGGCGCTCACGTATCTCGGGGCGCGCCGCGAAGGCGACTACGTCGGCGTCTTCTCGATCGACCTCGCGCTGCACACGGTGCAGAACTTCACGAGCGACACGGACCGGATCCGACAGGCCCTGGACATCGCGCAGGTGCAGGTGGCGACCGGCTTCACGTCGTCCCGGGACGAGTCGATCCGGCTGCAGGACCTCCAGAACCGGGCCCAGGACGCCCAGAACCAGGTCTCGCAGGCGGGCGGGCCGGGCGGCGCGGCGGCGGGATCGGCGGGCGCGGCACTGGCCGCCGGCGCCGCCTCCGAGCGGGACATGGCGCAGATCACCGCGAGCATGGCGCGCAGCTTCGAGACGCTGGAGCGGGACCAGCAGGGCTATGCCACGAGCAACGGCCTGCTCGCCGTGGTCAACGGCATGGCCCGGCTGCCGGGACGCAAGACGATCGTCTTCTTTTCCGAGGGGATGGCCATCCCCGTGCGTGTCCAGGCCCAGTTCCAGTCGGTCGTCCACGCCGCCAACCGCGCGAACGTGGCGATCTACACGATGGACGCGGCGGGGCTTCGGACCAAAAGCCCGACCGAGGAGACCCGCCGCGAGATGATGGCGGCCAACGAGAAGCGCTTCCGTAGCCTCGGCCGCGAGGACGACCTCGGCATCATGACGAGGGACGCCGAGCGCAACGAGGACCTCCTGCGCCTGAACCCGCAGGCCGGACTCGGCCAGCTCGCCGACCAGACCGGCGGTTTCTTGATCCGGGACACGAACGACGCCCGCTCCGGGTTCCGCCAGATCTCGCAGGACATGCGCTTCCACTACGTGCTCGGCTACACCCCGAGCAACCAGGAGTACGACGGCCGCTTCCGGACGGTCACCGTGAAGGTCCGCCGGCCGGGTTTCGAGGTCCACTCGCGGCGAGGCTACTTCGCCGTCAAGCCGGGCGGGTCCTCGCCGCTGCTGCCGTACGAGACGCGCGCCGTCGCGCTGCTCGACCGCGGCGGCCCGACTCCGCAGGCGTTCCCGCTCCAGGCGGTGGGGCTGGTGTTCCCCCGCAAGGAGACGGTGAGCCAGGTGCCCGTCCTGGTGCAGGTGCCCGGGCGCGCGGTGAAGTACGCGGCCGACCCGACGCAGAAGGACGTCCAGACCGCCGACCTCGCGATCGTCGTCCGCGTGCGCAACGAGTACCAGCAGGAGGTCTCCCGCCTGAGCCAGCACTTCCAGCTCTCGGCGCCGACCGCGAAGCTGGCCGAGGCCCAGTCCGGCGACATCCTCTTCTACCGCGAGGCCGACCTGCCGCCGGGCAGGTACACCCTCGAGGCGATCGCCTACGACGCCACCGCGACGGCGGCGAGCCTCAGGAGCTTCCCACTCGAGGTGCCGGCCCCCGGCAGCTCCGGGACGGCGCTGAGCAGCCTCGTGCTGATCGACCGCATCGAGAAGGTGCCCTCCTCCGAGCGCGACCCGAGGAACCCGCTCTACTACGGGGACGCCCTCGTCTACCCGAACATGGGCGAGCCGTTCCACAAGTCGGCGGTCAAGGCGCTGGGCTTTTACTTCACCGCTCGCAACGCGGGTCAGAAGGCGCTCCTCGAGGTCGCGAAGAGCGGCCAGATCATCGGGTCGCTGCCGCTGGACCTGCCCGCCCCGAACGCCGACGGGCTGATCCAGAACGCCGGGGCGCTCCCCCTCTTCGGCTTCGCGCCCGGCGTCTACGAGCTGCGCCTGTCTCTGATGAGCGGGACGCAGCGGCTCGCCTCGCGCACGGCGGCCTTCACCGTGGCAGAGTAGAGGGGGTTTGACCGGCCCGGGAACCGCCCGGGTCGGTCACATCACCGAGGAGCCGGACCAGAGCTCATGAGACGACTGTCATCCATCGCCACTCTCCCCGTCCTGCTGCTGGCGGCCGCCGTGGCCGGCCAGGAGCCCCAGGCGCCGACGCCCGTCTTCCCCCGCGAGGTGGAGATGGTGACCGTCGACGTGGTGGTGAGCGACAAGGCCGGGAATCCCGTCCGGGGTCTCACCCGCGACGACTTCGCCGTTCTCGAGGAGGGGCAGCCCCAGTCGGTGCAGAGCTTCGAGGTGATCACCGCCGAGCCGCCCGCCCCGGTCGGGACACCCGGACCGGCCGGCTCGCCTGCCGACGTGCCGCCGCCGCGGCCGCGCATCGCCACGAACTTCGGGTCACCTCCGCCGCCGAGCCGCACCTTCGTGATCGTCTTCGACAACATGAACCTCTCTCCACTCAACGCGCAGCGGGCGAAGGCCGCGGTGCTGGCCTTCATCGACAAGGGTCTGCGCGACGGCGACCGGGTGATGCTGGCGGCGACGGGAGGCGGCGCCTGGTGGAGCACCCGCATGCCCGAGGGCCGCGCGGATCTCGTCGAAGTGCTGAAGGGGCTCGACCCGCGCAAGTTCCCCGAGTCCGCCTACGACCGGATGACGGACTTCGAGGCGCTGCGTGTCTACATGTACTCCGACGCCGCGGTCGCGAGGCGGGTCCAGGACCGGCTCGAGCGCTACGGCGTCGCCGCCCGCACCGAGGGCGAGAAGGAGCGCGCCGGAAAGGACTTCGTGATCCCCGGCCGCGTCGACCTCTTCGTCGACAACAAGGCGGCAGAGACCTACCTGAAGGTCCGCACCCGGAACCGGA
>JBGPQQ010000004.1:0-20246 GCA_041489115.1 Vicinamibacteria bacterium
CCCGCTCGCGCGCTTCCCGGATGCGGCGGCGCTCTGGGAGGATGCGCGGTTCCTCTCGTCGCTTCGGTCGCTCACCCTCAACCTCACCGAGTCCTGCAACCTCCGCTGCACCTACTGCGTGTACTCGGCCAGCTACGCGCACGCCGGCCAGGAGCGCCACGAGCAGCAGGCAGCCGCAGCAGCCTATCGCGACCCAGAAGAGCGGGCTCTTGCCCTTCTTCGCGGGCGGCGCGCCCGCGGGCATCTGCGGCACGGGCGCCGCCGGCCCGGCGGGCCGGAAGCGCTCCCTCGCGGCGGCGGCGCTCGGCGGCGCGGGCGGCGGCGCCGAAGCGGCGTGTGGCCGGGGCGGAGGGGCGGCAGGCTTCGGGGTCGGCGTCGGCAGCGGCGGAGGCGCCGCCGGCGGGATCGGCGGGGGCGACGAGGGCGCCATCACCGTGGCCGAGTCGTCGGAGAGGATCGGCGTCGAGACGGTGGCCTCCGGGTCCTCGCGGACGTCCACGCGGAAGGCGAGGGCGCCGAAGCGGAGCTCCTGATGGTCCTTGAGCGCCTGCTCGGCGACCTTGAGGCTGTTGACGTAGGTCCCGTTGGCGCTGCCCTGGTCGACCACCCACCAGGTGCCGCCGCGCCTCTCGAGCCGGGCGTGGCGGCGGGAGACGGAGCTGTCGGTCACGACGATCTCGCAGCTCGGGTCGCGCCCGACCATGCTCTGGTCCTTGACGACGTCGATCGCGGGGCCGGACACGGGCACGAGTCGCAGGCTCGCCATGACGCACACCTCACCGTGCTTCGCGCCCGGAGCGGGCGGAAGTTGCCGTCGATTCTAGAGATGCACGGGCGGGGGGTCAACGCTCCCGCATAGTGCGATCGATCACAATGCACGGTATCGGTTCATTGACACCTTCCGACGGGCGCCCCTAGAATAGTTCTACTCGGTCCTCACTACTGGAATCCCATGCACGACAAGACCTTCGGCGGGCGTATGCTGGCTCTGCTCTCCTCGCTCCGCCTCGCCGTCGTCACGATGGTGACGCTCGCCGCCGTCTGCGGGTACGCCACTTTCTACGAGATGCACAACGGCACCCCTGCCGCGCAAAGCGACATCTACCAGACCCCCTGGTTCGCCTTCCTCCTCGGCCTCCTCGGCCTGAACGTCTTCTCGGTGATGGTCAGCCGCTACCCGTGGACGAAGCACCACATCGGCTTCCTGACCGCCCACGTCGGCATCCTGCTCGTGCTCTCGGGCTCGGTCGTCTCGCTCTATCGCGGCCTCGACTCGAACATGGCGCTCTACGAGGGCGAGACGTCCGACCGGGTGGCACTACTCGACAGAGCCTTCCAGGTCTCGGTCCCCGGGCTGGGGGTGAGCGGGACGTTCCCGGTGACCTTCGAGAAGAAGCCGCCGGGGCCCGGGCGCGAGAAGCGGTTCCCCGTGGGAGGCGACGTCGTGCTGGTGGCGGACGAGTACCGCCCGCACGTGTCGGTGACGGAGGCCTTCGAGCCCGCCGCCGCGGGCGCCCCCGCGCTGCACTTCCTCCTCCAGGCGCCCATGGCGATGCAGGAGCAGTGGCTGGTGGCGGACGATCCTCAGCGCAGCCACCTCGACCTCGGCATGGTGTCATTCGGCTTCCACGCGGCGACGAGCGAGGAGCAGGCGAAGGCCCTCGTGGCGCAGCCGGAGGGCGCCAGCCACCTGTCGTTCGTGGCGACCCCGGCCGGCCGGCTGCTCTTCGCGGCGGCCGACGCGTCGGGTGCTCTCAGGACCGGCGCCGTCGAGGCGGGCCAGCCCGTCCCGACCGGCTGGCCGGCGATGGGCGTGACCGTGGACCGCTTCCTGCCCCGGGCGCGCCTGGTGCGGACCGTGAAACCGGAGACCCCGCCCGCGAAGGAGGAGCGATGGCAGCCCGCCGTGCGCCTCCACCTCGAGGGCCCGCGGGGGAAGAGCGAGCCCGAGTGGGTGCTCTGGGGCGAGCGGGTGCGCGTCGCCTACGGCGACCAGCCGGCGAGCCTCGCCTACCGCTCGCCCGAGGCGGCGCTGCCGTTCAGGGTGACGCTGCTCAAGTTCGACAACGAGCCGTACCCGGGCTCGCGCATGGCCTCGACCTTCGAGAGCACCGTGCGCGTGGAGGACCCGGAGAAGGGCACCTTCGAGACCCTCATCTCGATGAACCACCCGCTGCACCACCGGGGGTACATCTTCTTCCAGTCGTCGTTCGTCGAGGGGCGGCCGATGATGTCGATCTTCTCGGTCGCCCGCGCGCCGGGCCTGCCCCTCGTGTACCTCGGCACCACCCTCATCGGCGTCGGCATCATCTGGATGTTCTACGTCAAGCCCTGGCTCGCCAGGCGCCAGGCCGCGGCGGCCCTCGCGGTGCACCGCGCACGGGAGAATCGGAATGAAGCGAAGTCTGCTGACCCTCCTTCTGCTAGCGCCTAGCGCCCCCGTACTCGCCGGGGGCCCCGAGCTGCAGCCGCTCCGCGAGATTGCGATCCAGGAGGGCGGCCGGACGAAGCCCTTCGACAGCTTCGCCCGCGAGCTCGCCAAGCGCGTGCAGGGGGCGCGCGCCTTCGGCTTCGACACGGTGGCCGGCCTCGAGCCCACCGAGTGGGTGCTGGCGACACTCGCCGCGCCCGACCGCTGGAAGGCGGAGCCGATCGTCAAGGTGACGCACGCGGGACTGCGCCAGGCGGCGGGGCTACCCACCGACAAGGACCGCTACAGCTTCCAGGAGCTCGCGGACCACAAGGGCCTCCAGGAGGCGGTGGCACGGGTCCGGGCGAAGCTCGACCGGAACGAGGACCCCGACCCCGTCGAGCGCGAAGTGCTCGACCTCTACGACACGCTCGTCACCTACCAGGGCGTCATGTCGGGCGAGTCGCTCCACATCGTGCCCCACCCCGACGACCCGAAGGCCGCCTGGTACTCGATCGCCGACCTCGCGACCCCGCAGACGGCGGCCCTCTCGCAGGTGCAGCGCGTCCGCGCGCTGGTGAGCGCGGCGGTCGTCGCCTACCGCGAGGGGGATCGCGCCGGCGTTCAGACCGCGGCCTCCGCCCTCGGCAGCCGCCTCGCCGAGCTCGCCCCCGGGGTCTACCCCGCGCCGAAGGACCTCGCCCGCGAGGTCCACTACAACCGCGCCAAGCCCTTCCGAACCGCGTGGCTCCTCTACCTCCTCGGCTTCCTCGCCCTGCTCGCGAGCTTCCCCCTCGCCTCGCGGGGCTTCTCGTGGGCGGGCATGGCGCTCGTGGTGGCGGGCTTCCTCTCCCAGGCCTACGGCATGGCCCTCCGGGTGATGATCTCGGGCCGGCCGCCGGTCACCAACATGTACGAGTCGGTCGTCTGGGTGGCCTTCGGCGGAATGCTCTTCGCCTTGATCTTCGAGGCCGTCTACCGCGTGCGCATCTTCGCCGCCTGCGCGTCCGCCCTCGCGGTCATCTGCCTGATCCTGGCCGACAACGTCCCGATCCTCGACGGCTCGATCTCCCCGCTCGTGCCGGTCCTGCGCGACAACATGTGGCTCACCGTGCACGTGCTCACGATCACCCTCGGGTACGCGGCCTTCACGCTGGCCATGGGCATCGGCCACCTGAACCTCGGCCTCTACTTCTTCCGCCCCGGCGAGGCCGTTCTCTTCAAGAACCTCTCGCTCTTCCTGTACCGTGCGCTGCAGGTGGGGACGCTCTTCCTCGCGGTGGGCACGCTGCTGGGCGGCGTCTGGGCCTCGTACTCGTGGGGCCGCTTCTGGGGCTGGGACCCGAAGGAGACCTGGGCCCTCATCGCCACCCTCGGGTACCTCGCGATCCTGCACGCCCGCATGGCGGGCTGGATCAAGGAATTCGGGATGGCGGTGGGCTCGCTTCTCGGCTACCTGCTGGTGCTGATGGCCTGGTACGGGGTCAACTTCGTCCTCGGCACGGGGCTGCACTCCTACGGCTTCGGCTCCGGCGGCTACTGGTACGTCGGGGGGTTCGTGGCCTTCGAGATCCTGGTCATCGTGGCGGCGCTTCTGCGCCGCCGTTCCGAGATGCAGAAGCACGCGCCGCCGTCGGCGGCCCCGGCGACCGCGCACTGAGGAGGACACGCATGAAGAAGGTCTGGGCGATCGCACTTCTCGCGCTGGCGGCCGCGGCCGTGGCGCCGGCCGGCGAGCAGATGGTGAGCTTCAAGAGCGGCGACGAGCAGGCCTCGGGCCTGCTCGTGACGCCGGAGGGCAAGGGGCCCTTCCCGGCCGCCGTCGTGATCCAGGAGTGGTGGGGCCTCAACGACTGGGTGAAGGACCAGGCCCGCGCCCTCGCCAAGGAGGGCTACGTCGCCCTCGCGGTGGACCTCTACCGCGGCAAGATCGCCACGACGCAGGAGGACGCGCACCAGCTCATGATGGGCACTCCGCCCGACCGCGCGCTGCGCGACCTGCGGGGCGCCTTCGCCTGGCTGCAGTCGCGGCCGGACGTGAGGAAGGACCGCGTCGGCTCGATCGGCTGGTGCATGGGCGGCCGCTACTCGCTGCAGCTCGCGACCGTGGAGCCGAAGCTCGCCGCCGCCGTCGCCTACTACGGCGCGCCGCCCACGGACCCCGGCGCGATCGCGGCGATCCAGGCGCCGGTGCTCGGCAGCTTCGGGGCCGAGGACAAGGGCCCGACGCCCGACCAGGCGCTCGCCTTCGAGCAGGCGATGAAGAAGGCCGGCAAGACGATCGACATCAAGGTCTACCCGGGCGCCGGCCACGCGTTCGCCAACGTCAACAACCCCTGGGGCGGCTACCG
This sequence comes from Vicinamibacteria bacterium, assembly GCA_041489115.1. GTDB lineage: Bacteria > Acidobacteriota > Vicinamibacteria > Fen-336 > Fen-336 > DATBSL01. Next base: position 4,762 of record JBGPQQ010000004.1, read on the forward strand.
CAAGGAAGCGGCCGAGGACGCCTGGGCGCGCACGACCGCCTTCCTCGCCAAGCACCTGAAGAAGTGACCTCTCATCGCCGCAGGCGATGAGAGGTCATCCCGAAGGACCCCAGTCTGCCGAGTCCTTCAGGCCCGGAATGGCGGGGCGGTCAGGCGCCTAACGGTCCAGGCGCAGCTCCACGAAGCCGACGGCGCAGGTTTCGCCGCTGCTGGCCTCGTCGAGGATGCGCTGCCAGTTGGGCGGCTGCTCGAAGCCCGTGTAGAAGAGCGTGAAGCGGTCCCCGCCCTCGGGCACGAGGCCGAGCGGTGTCCGCACCTCTTTGGCCCACTCGCCGGCCTTCGGCTGCAGGACGAGCCCCTGGCCCTTGCCCCAGCGGACCCCGTCCCCCGAGTAGGCCCAGCCGACGCCGTCCGCCGTCTCGCTGTCGTAGACGGCGAGGAAGCCGCCGCCGGGGGCCTCGGTGACGATCGGGCTCTCGATGAAGCGCGTCCCGTCGGTCGGCTTCGCTCGATAAGCGACGTAGAAGAGGTTCCAGCGGCCCTCGCCCGGGTCCCACACGGGGAGCGGGGACCAGAGGGCCGCGCGCGGGTCCTGACCCTCGAACTCGCCGCTCGACTCGCGCACCGTCGCGACGCGCGTCCAGGAGAGCCGGTCGCGGCTCGTCCAGTGGCCGAAGCGCGTCTTCACCCACATGGGGTCGCTCACCATCTCGGTGGTGAAGAGGTGGTACGTCTCGCCCACCTGGTTCACGAGTCCTCTCCTGCGGGAGGCGCGGTGGCCAACGGGCGCCCGGCGCTGGTGGGGCGTCCGGCCACGTCCCCCCCGCCCGGGAAGCACAGCCTCCGGAAGTTGCACCGCCGGCAGACCTGCGGCCGGTCGATCATGGGGAAGTCCTCGAGCCGGGCGAGGTTCTCCACCGGGTCGAGCAGAAGCGCCTTCATGTCCCGGGCGCTCCGCGCGATGAAGCTCCGCGCGTGCTCGATCATCTTCTTCGTGACCCCGCGCCTCACCGCCTTCGGGATCACGAGGTAGCTGAGCTCGGTCGAGATCTCCTCGGGGTCGCCCACCCAGCCCTTCTCGGTGGCGTAGAGGGCGTAGCCGGCCACCTGCACCTCGTTGAAGCGCCCCTCGCCCCGGCCCGTCTTCCAGTCCACGATCACGACGCGGCCGTCGCGGTCACGGTACGCGAGGTCCATGCGCAGGAAGACCTCGACGTCGCCGACGTGGAAGGAGACGAGGTCCTCGAGGGCGAGCCACCGGGCGCGGCCGACCTCGAGCGCCTCGCGCAGCGTCGCGGTCCGGAAGAAGTTCTTGAGCGAGCGCATCACGGTGTTGACGGCGATACGCTTGTCCTCCTGCTCGACCGGGATTCCGTACTCGTGCTCGAAGAGGCGGAAGCGGAAGGACCCCCCTCCGTATGGCGGGCCATCTCCCGGGGGCAAGCCCGCCTCGCTCTCCCGCCAGTCCGTGACCATCCCCGAGTGCACGACCGAGCGGATGAGGGCCTCCTGCTCCTCGGGGGAGGGCAGGGCGTCTTTCGTCCGCAGGAACGACTCGATCGTGTCGTGGACGACGCTGCCCGCCCACAGCGGGAGGGCGGAGAGCTTCTTGAGGCGGCGGATCTCCTCGTCGTCGAGCGAGGCGTAGTAGGAGTAGTAGTAGCGGCGGCGGCAGGTCGCGAAGGTGTCGTGGCGGGACGCCGACCACGAGAAGGGCCCGGGCATCGCGCCGGACTCTAGCACGCGGTCGTGCGCGGCGGGGACCGCGCCCGACGTCAGAACTGGACCTGCGTCACCCGCCCGTTCACGAAGATGACCGTGAGGTCAGGATAAGTCCAGCGCGTCTTGCTCTCGAAGGAGACCTCCTTCTGGGGCCGGCCGAGGATGTCGATGACCTCCAGCATGCCCATCCCCACCCTGATCTCCTTCTTCGTCGTGGTCGGAGCGGCGGCGTGGGGCGCCGGCGCCGCCCCCCCAGGGTGGGCCGGCTCGGCCGCGCGCGCGGGAGCCGGTCGGGCCGCCTCCCCGCCGGCGAGGATCCGTCCCGAGAAGGCCCGCGCCGCGGACTCGGAAGGGAACAGCCTGACCCACGCTTCGATGTACTCCAGGACCTGCGGCAGGTCCTGCGGGCTCCGGACCGCGAACGGGAAGAAGAACTTGAAGTTCGTGGAGACGGGCTCGCGCTTGGTGCTCTTGATGAAGCCCGTCCCGCGCGTGACCTTGTGCGCCTCGAGCGAGACCATCCGGAGATCGATTCGCGCGTCCTTGAACGTGACGTCCGCGACCTCCATCACCTCGCCCGGCACGAGGCTGTCGACCGCGACCTGGTTCAGGTCGAGCCAGCCTTCCGACGTCTGCCAGTCGCCTCCCTTGATGTCGACGGAGTAGAACGCATCGGTCTGGTCGCCCTTGACGCCGTAGATCGACGTCGTGGGGACGCCCTTCTGAACGATGACCACGTAGGAGGCGCCCTTCCGCACCTTGCCCTCGAAGGCGGAGCGAAACTCCGGCGGAATCTTCTCCGCGCGTGCGGGAACTGCGGTGAGTGCGACGGCGGCCATCACGGCCGCGATCCCTTGCCGCTTCATGGGCTCTCCCCCCTCGGTCCGGGCATGGTACCAGCTTGTCCAAACGGTTCAAGGCGACCGCGGGGGCCGGCGTCGGCCCCCGCGGGTGGCGTGTCTGGATGGCTCTTCTCGTCAGCGCCCGCGACGGCGGAATCTGCGGACGGAGCCACCTGCCCCCCGAAGATGATCGGCCTTACGAGGGGGGCCCGCCCCCCGAAGATGATCGGCCTTACGAGGGGGGCCCGCGCCCCGAAGATGATCGGCCTTACGAGGGGGGTGACGGGGCGCCGGCGGGGCCTCCGGCGGCCTCTGGCGGTAGTCGAAGTCCGGCAGCAGCACTCGCGGCAGGGGCTTGCCGATGGCTCGCTCGATCGCGCGGAGGTCCGACTCGTCCTCCGGGGCCACGAAGGTGAACGCCTCGCCCGTCGCCTCCGCCCTCCCGGTGCGCCCCACGCGGTGGATGTAGTCCTCGCCCGCCGCCGGCACGTCGAAATTCACCACGTGGCCGAGCGCCACCACGTCGATCCCACGCGCCGCGATGTCCGTGGCCACGAGCACGTCGTGCCGCCCGGCCTTGAAGCCCTCGAGGGCCTGAGTCCGCTGGCTCTGGCTGCGGTTACCGTGGATCCGGGCCGCCCGCACGCCCTGGTGGGCCAGCCAGTCGGCGAGCCGGTTCGCCCGGTGCTTGGTGCGCGTGAAGACGAGGGCGCTCTTCATGTCGCCCCGCCGCAGGAGGGCGAGGAGGAGCGCCGGCTTCAGCTTCGCGTCCACCGGGTACGCGGCCTGGGTGATCCCCACCGCCGGCACCGCTTGCCGGTCGAGGTTGATGGTGGCGGGGTTGTGCAGCATCTCGCGGATGAGCGCGACGATGGGCCCGGGCATGGTGGCCGAGAAGAAGAGGGTCTGCCGCTTCGCCGGCAGGTGCCGCAGCACGCGCTTGATGTCGGGCAGGAAGCCCATGTCGAGCATGCGGTCGGCCTCGTCGAGGACGAGCACCTCGAGCCCCTTGAGCGCCGCGTAGGGACGGCGGAAGTGGTCGAGGAGGCGCCCGGGCGTCGCCACGATCACGTCCACCCCGGCGCGGAAGGCGTGCTCCTGCGGCCCCATGCCCACGCCGCCGAAGACGGCCGCGCTCGTGGCCGGCGTGTGCACGGCCAGCTCCGAGAGGTGGGCGTCGATCTGGGCGCAGAGCTCGCGGGTCGGGGTCAGGATGAGGGCCCGCGTGGTGCGCCGGGGCTTCCCCATGAGGCGGTGCAGGATCGGCAGGCCGAAGGCCGCCGTCTTCCCGCTGCCGGTGGGGGCGCAGGCGAGGACGTCCCGGCCCGCCATCGCGGGCGGGATCGACTGCTCTTGGATGGGGGTGGGGCGCGCGAAGCCCAGCTCGCGAACCCCGCGCAGGAGCAGCGGGTCGAGGCCGAAGGACGAGAAGGGCACGTTTCAGGGCCAGGTGCGCAGCGTGCGGGTCTTGCGGTCGGGCGAGCGGCGGAGTTGCGCGTCGCGGTACTCGTCGATCTCGGCGGGGGTGATCACGAGAGCGAGGCCGCCGGGCAGCTCGGCGTTCGAGAGCAGCTCCCGCTGCAGCCGGGCGAAGCAGAGCTCCGGCGCGTCCTGGAACCGCGCCTTCCGAGACTCGAAGGCCGCGTTCGGGATGGTGACCGTGAAGAGGCGCGGGTCGCCGACGCCCTCCACGCGGAGGCTGTACGCGCGGCCCTCGCTCGTGCACTCGAAGCCCATGTAGCGGATGGACGCGGGGCGGACGGGAGCCGGCTTCTTCAGGGGACCCGTGTCGGGGGTGGTGGACTCCATACGCCGGAACCTCCGTGGGAGCGTGGAGGGACCGGGATGGCCCGCGCGGCTCACGCACCAGAATAGCACGCTTACGCGGGCACGGTGCGGCCGAGCGCGGTGAAGAGGACGAGGCGCTCGCCCACCGGGAGACCCGCCGCCTGCGCGAGGCCGCGGCCGTAGAGCTGCAGCTGCGGCGCGTGGTGCGCGGCCTGGGCGAGGGCCTGGTCCCCGGCGATCGCGTCGCTCTTGTAGTCCACGACCACGAGCTGGCCGTTCTCCTCGAAGACGAGGTCCACGATCCCCTCCACGAGGTGCGCCCCGTCGGGGAACCAGAGCGAGAGCTCGCGCCACACGCGGGCCGAACGCCGTGCCCGGTCGAGGATCGGCAGGATGAGGGCCCGCTCGACCTGTTCAGCGGCTCGCCCGGCGGCCTCGGCGTCGAGGCCGAACGAAGGCGCGAGCGCCTCCGCCATCGCGCGCACGCGGTCCTCTCGCCCCGCCTCCACGTCCTCGAGCGGCACCCACTCGAGGAGGCGGTGCACGAGGCTCCCGAAGTCGCGGCCGCCGGCGCCGGCGGCGGCGGCGGGCGGGGGAGCGGTTCTCGCCGCGAGGCGGGTGGCGGATACCGGCGTGAACGGCCGCTCCGCGGCGCGGGCCACGAGGTCCTTCCGCTCGGCCTCCCAGCGCGCCGCGACCGCGTCGCCCCCCTCCGCGCTCGAGAGAGCCCACAGCTCACGGCCCCGCCCCGGCACCTCGGGGCGCGGGACCTCCTCCGGGTCCACCACCCGCACGTCGGCGTCGCTCACCGCCGGCAGGCGGTCGACCAGCTCCTTCCAGAACCCGCCGACGTCCGCGTCCACGGGCGGGCGCGGGACGACGAGGAGGTCGCGCGCACGGGTACAGGCGACGTAGAGCAACCGCCGCGACTCCGCCCGCCCCTTCTTCTCTTCCCGCCGCACGAGGGCGTCCCAGTCCGGGGGCTGGCAGCCGCCGCGGAAGCCGATCGCGATCCGGCCGTCCTCCCACAGGGGCACCATGCTGATCGGCGAGTAGCCGCGGTCATCGGTGTCGTAGAGGGCCACGATCGGCGCCTCGAGGCCCTTGGCCTTGTGGATCGAGAGGACACGCACCGTGTCGGGGTCGCCGGGGCGGGTCGAGGGGAGGTCCGGCTCCTCGCGCGCGTTCGCGATCCGGTCCTCGAGGAGGTTGGCGAAGCCGCGGAGGGTCAGCGCCCCGAGCGCTCCGGCCTCGCGCGCGAGAGCGGCGACCTTCTCGAGGTTGGCGATCTGGGCCTCGCCCCGGCGCGAGCCGGTGAGGGCGGCGAGGACGCGCGTCTCGTCGTAGAGCCGCTCGAGGACGGCCGGCACGCTCGCTTGCCGCCGCATCCGGTGCAGCTCGTCGAGGAGCGCCATCGCCGGGGCGAGGGCGGCGGCCCCCGGCCGCTCCTCGTCGATCGTCCCCGCCCAGAGCGGTCCGCCGGAGAGCGAGTAGGCCACCACGTCGCGGTCGCTCGCTCCGAGGAAGGACGACCGCAGCGCGGCCACGAGCGCTATCCGGTCCGAGGGATCGTCCACCGCGCGGAGGACGGCGAGCGCCTCGTGGACCTCCTGCCGGTCGAAGAAGGACTTGCCGCCCTCGACGGTGAAGCGCAGCAAGACGCCCTCGAGCGCCTCCTCGAGCGCCTGCACGCGGGTGAGGCGCCGCGCGAGGACGAGCACGTCGCCGGCCCGGCTCGGGCGGGTGGCGCCCGTCACCGGATCGCGGATCGCCTCGGAGCCGCGCGCGACGCCGGCGAGGAAGGCGGCGAGACCCGAGGCCTCCGCGTCGAGGAGCGCCTCGCCGCTCGCGTTAGGGGGCGCCGGGAAGCGCAGGGCCACGACCGATGGCTCCTCGGAGAGGCCGGGCGGTGGTTCGATCGCCTCGTAGGCCGGCTGGTCGGCCTCGTCCGAGGCCTGGATGAGCTCGGCGAAGACCCGGTTCACGAAGCGCAGGATGGCGGGGCGCGAGCGGAAGTTCTGCACGAGATGCAGGACGGCGCCGCCCGTCGAGCCTTCCGCCTTCCGCGTCAGCTCGCGGAAGAGCCGTACCTCGGCCCGCCGGAAGCGGTAGATCGACTGCTTGGCGTCGCCCACCACCACGAGCGCCCCGGGGCGGTCGCCGGCGAGGAGGCGCGCGATCTCGACCTGCAAGGGGTCGGTGTCCTGGAACTCGTCGATGACGAGGAAGCGGAAGCGGCGGCGGAACCACTCGCGGACGCCCGCGTGGTCGCGGAGGGCGTCGCGTGCCTTGAGCAGGAGGTCCAGGAAGTCGAGGACGCCGCGCTCGGCCTTCTTGCGGTCGTAGAGACCCGCGACGCCGGCGAGCGCCCGGACGAGCCGGCCGTGGAGGTCGGCCCCGTGGGCCGCGGCCCAGGCGGTGCGCGCCTCTTTCGTCCACGCCGCGATCGCGCGGCCCTCGGCGAGGGCCTCCGCCGAGGGCCAGTGCGGCTTGTGACCGAAGTTGGACTGGATGGACTCGAGCGCGAGCAGGTGGTGGACGAGCCCGTCGCCGGAGAGGAAGCGCGAGGCCTCGGCGAACTCGCCGAGCCGCTCCAGGCGGCCGCCCAGTCTGTCGCCCTCCCTCACCGCGGCGGCGAGCTCCCGCCCCCGGGCGCCCTTCGCCACGAGCTCCTGCCGCGCCGCCTCGGGGGAGAAGGCGCCGTCCGCCGCCACCGGGGCGAGGTCGCGCTGGTCGAGGAGAGTCCGGGCGAGGCCCCGGAGCGACGTGCGCTCGCCCCACCCGTTGCCTTCGAGCGGGATGCCGCGGTCGAGTGCGTCCAGCAGCACGTCGTCCCCGCCCACCAGCCGCTCGCCCAGCCACTCCTCCCACGCCTCGGCGAAGAGGGCGTCGGCCTGCGCCTCGTCGGCCATGCGGAAGCCGGGGAGGACGCCGCACTCGAGCGGCCGCTCCTGGAGGATCTGGGCGCACAGCGCGTGGATGGTCGAGACGCTGGCGCGCTCGAGCACCTCGAGGGCGGCCGCCACGCGCTCGCGCTCGGCGGCGGGGGTCCTGGCGTCGGAGCGCGCCCGCTCGAGACGCTCGCGCAGGCGCAGCTTCATGGTAGTGGCCGCGTTCTCGGTGAAGGTGACGGCCGCGATCTCCTCGAGCCGGGCCGCGCCCGCGCGGACGATCGCCTCGATGCGGTCCACGAGGAGCGTCGTCTTCCCGGTGCCCGCCCCCGCCTCGAGGACGAGGCTCGTGGCGTGGTCGCGCCGGGCCCGCTCGCGGGCGTCCTCGTCCACGGGCCGGAAGCCGCTCACTCGACGTCCCGGAGCCGCAGGTATTCCTGCAGCGAGCGGTCGCGGACCTTGATCGACTGGCGCCGCTGCAGCAGCGCCTTCGGCCCGCACACCGCGGTGAAGTCGCAGAAGTCGCAGGCGCTCGGCTCCTGCACGAAGACCCCGCGGGCCACGAGGTCCACGAGCCGGCGCAGGAGATCGCGGAACTCCGGGCCCTGCGCGAGGTCGGGCCGGAAGGCCACCTGGCGCCCGCCGTCCACGTAGTCGAGGAAAGCGTCCACCACGCGCTCGCCGGGGAGGAGCTTCGCCGCGGCGAGCACGTAGAACGGGATCTGCAGCTGCTTGCCGCCGCGGAAGACGCCGCCGTCGTCCTTCGGCGCGCGGCCGGTCTTGTAATCGCGGAGGACCAGCCCGTCGGCCCGTCGGTCGATGCGGTCGATCTTCCCGGACACCCGCAGCGCGCGGCCGTCGCCGAGGTCGATCTCGAGCGGCTCCGGGTCGTGCGGCTCTTCCTCGTCCCGCTCCCTGCCGAGGCCGAAGCTCAGCTCGAAGTGGGCGGGGGTGGACCTCCCCGCCGCGGCCGCCTCGCGCCCGAGCCACGCCTCCACCGTCTCGTGGAAACGGCGCTTCTCGCGCTGCCAGAGGAGCGTGAAGCGGGGCGGGCTGCCGGCCACGAGCCCCTCGAGCGCCTCCTCCGCCATCTCCGCGAGGCGCGCGCGGGCCGCGTCGGTGTCGCGCACGGGCAGTTCCCCGCGGTCGCGACGCTCGCGGAGGTAGCGCTCGGCCACCTTGTGGAAGAGGTCGCCGCGCTCGAGCGGGTCGATCCGGCGTCGCTCCTCGGGCTCGGGGGCGGGCTGGAGGCGCAGGACGTTCTGCAGGAGGTACAGGAAGCCGCAGCGCGCGTAGGTGGCGAGGCGGCTCGCCGAGACGGGGTACCGCGCGGCCAGCGGGTCGAGCCGCGCGCGCAGGTCCTCGTCTCCCTCGCCCACCACGAGGCCGTCGTAGCGGGTGAGGCGCCCCGACCAGCGGGCCTGGCTGGCGAGGCGCGACTGGCGGAAGAACGGCGACCCCGCGGCGATCGCGGTGGCGGCCGCCTCGTCGCGGCGCAGGCGGAAGCGGTCGCGCTCTCCGGCGTCGACCGCGTCCTCGAGCGGGAGGCGGTCGGGGTCGTCCTCGACGACGAGGCGGTCGAGCTCCGTGCCGGCGAGCGGACGGCCGGCGAGGGTGGAGGCGGCGGCCGCGAAGAAGAGGGAGCGCAGGCGCTCGCGTCCGGTGCGCGCATCGGCGCGCGGGTAGGAGAGGACCAGGCGCTCGGTCGCCTGCGACACCGCGCGGTGGAAGAGGCGGCGGGCCTCGAGCAGGCGGTCCTGGGTCGTGGGGAGTGCCCCCGTCGGAGGCGGCGGGGCAGCGGGAGCCAGTGAGCCGCCTCCGACGGGAGTTTTCCAGAGCAGAGAGAGCTGGGAAGGAGAGGACTTCCGGGCGTGGCTCGAGCGCGAGGAAGAGCGAGGGGACATGGCGGATCCCTCGGGCGCCGGCCCGGAGCCGCCCTCGGGATGACAAAGGGCCGGCTCCGAACCGCTCTTGGGATGGTCATATTCCTGGACTCGGAGCGCTTCGCGCTCCGAGTCCAGGAGGAATGGGTCGGGCCGAAACACGCCCGGGTAGCCCCCTTCGACGAGGCCGGGGATCGCGACCACGCGGAAGGGCAGGCCGGCCATCGCGTCGAGGGCGCCCACGTGAACGGCTCCTCCATCGAGGGGCTCGAGGGGCAGCCGCTCCCACTCGAAGCGCGCCTCGAGGACCTGCTCCACCTCGGCCCAGGGCGCGCGGGCCGCGACGGAGCCGAGGCCGCCGAGGTCGGCGATCACCTCGAGCACCGCCTCGCGGTCGCGCTCGGGAGAGATCCACTGGTCGACGACCGTGCGCAGCCGCTCGACCCACTCCGACCACGGCGCCTCGCCGGCGAGCCCGTCGAGCGTCCCACCGACCAGCTCCACGATCCGCAGCAGCGCCTCCGCGTCGGCCACGTGGCGGCGCCGCCGCTCGCGGCGGTCGTCGTCCTTCTCCGTCTCCGCGGCTTCGCGCTCCGCCTCACCCCACGCGCGCAGGCCGAGGATCCAGCGGCTGAGGCCCGAGACGACGCCGGCCTCGCGGCTCAGCTGGTCCCAGCGCGCGGGACGGGCCTCGACGTCGGGGCCGAGGAGCTCGGCGAAGGGGACCGGCGCGAAGGTGAGGAACTCCATCACCGCCGGCCGCTCGAGGCCGCGGCAGCGGAAGAGGAGGAGGAGCGAGCGCGCGGCGCGGCCGAAGCGCAGGGGCAGCGAGGGGTGCAGGCGGTGGGGGATGCCGAGCCGGGAGAGGAGGTCGGTGAAGAGCGGAGCGTAGGCCTCGGGCCGGGGGAGAACGACGCCCATCTCCTCGAAGGGCACGCCGCGGGCGGCCTCGCGCAGCAGCCGTCGCGCGATCGCGCGCACCTCCGCCGCCTCGCCGGGGCCGGTGACGAGCTCGACCGCGGCATCGTCGTCGTCGAGGCCCCCCCTTGCCGCTTGCGCCCCCGCGGGCGGCTCGAACAAGCCCTCGCGCAGGCGCCGCAGCGACGAAGGCGGGTCGGCCGGAGCGAGGGGGGCCAGCGGCGTCGCGCCCCAGTCCGCCTCGGTGACGCCGCGCGCGGCGAGGCGCCCACGGAAGGACGCGGGACGGAGCGACGGTGGCAGCGGGCGCCGCAGCACGCGCACGGGGAGAGCCGCGGCGAGAGCGGCCACGAACTCGATCTCGGCGGGGTCGAGCTCGAGGTCGTCCGCGACGACGACTTCGGCCTCCTCGAGCCAGCGCGCGCGCGCGATCCCTTCCCGCGCGGCAGCGAGGAGCGTCACGGGATCGGCGGTTCGGCCTTCGAGAGCCCCGTGAAAGCCTCGGTAGAGGCGCGCGAGCGAGGCGAGGCGCCGGGCATCGTCCGACCCCGGCGTCGCGGACGCGGCCAGCGTGGCGAGACGCTCCGGCGCGATCCCCCCCCGCCGCAGCGCGGTGAGCGTGCGCGCGAGGGCGGCGGCCACCGGCGCGCGTGGCGTCCCCTCGGGGAAGCGCAGGCCGGCGTCGCTGCTCTCCGCGAGGAGCCGCGCGGCGAGGAGAGCGTCGTGGCCGCTCGTCCAGGGGTCGAGGCCCCTGCCGAGGAGGACGGGCTCGGCCAGCGCGCGGGCGAGGTCGAGCGGCTTCATCGGGTACACACCGGCGAGGGCGCGGCCGGTCGAGGCGAGCCTCCGCGGCAGCTCGACGGCCGCGGCGAGGGACGGCGTGAGGAGGACGAGGGGGCGCAGGGTCACGCGGCGCAGGGATTCTAGCACCCGCCTCCGCCCCGCTTCCGCTCCGCGTGTCCGGCCGTGGGTCATAATCCCCGCGTGGACCCCCTCGTATCGCTCCAGCGCTACCTCGAGTGGCTGATCAGCCACCCGGTGGCCGAGCTCAACCGGGCGCAGCGCTTCCTGAGGTTCGCGGTGGACCTCGTCCGCCACTGCAGCCGCGAGCTGCGGGCGAACGACGCCGACCAGATGGCGGCCGCGCTCACCTACCGGACGATCTTCGGCCTCGTGCCCCTCCTCATGGTGAGCATGCTGGCCTTCCGCCTCTTCGGAGACATGGACGCCGCCGCACGGCAGCTGCAGTCCGCGGCCTACGCGTTTTTCAACTACCAGGTGGACCCGACCCGGGCGGAGGCGACGGCGTTCAAGGAGGCGCTCGACGAGCGGCTCTTCGACGTCATGAAGACGGTCGGGGGCCTGAGCTTCGAGGCGATCGGCGCGGTGGGGGCGCTCCTCCTCATCTGGGCTGCGCTCGGCCTCCTCATCTCCTTTGAGGACGCGGCCAACCACATCTACCGCGCGCCGCGCGGCCGCGGCTGGCTGACCCGCATCGGCGTCTACTGGACGGTCCTGACGCTCGGGCCCATCTTCCTCCTGGTCGTGCTCTACGCCGCCCAGTACTGGCTGGGCCAGGCGGAGGCCCTGCCCGTCGCGGGGCCGCTCTTCGCCTTCCTCGCCGGGTTCGGCTCGCTCGCCGGGAGCTTCCTCACGCTCACCCTCCTCTACAAGCTGCTCCCGAACACCCTCGTGCGCTGGAGGCCCGCCCTCGCCGGCGCGCTCGTGGCGGCCGGGTTGTGGGAGGCCTCGAAGTGGGCCTTCGGCCTCTACGTGAGCCGCGCCCTGCCCTACCTCAAGCTCTACGGCGCGATCGGCCTCATCCCCCTCTTCCTCTTCTGGCTGTACCTCAACTGGCTCATCGTCCTCTTCGGCCTCGAGATCGCCTTCACCTTGCAGGCCATGAAGGGGCGCGTCTTCGAGCGGAAGGACCCGCGGGGGGCGCTCGTCTCGGCCGATCCCCAGTGGCTGCTCCCGGTCATGGCCACGATCGCGCGCGGCTTCGCGGGGGGCCAGCCGGTGGGCCGGCAGGCCCTCGCCGAGGAGCTCGACCTGCGACTCGAGTCGGTGGCCGAGCTCGTGGCGCGCCTCGAGGCGGAGGGTCTCGTGCACCAGGTGGCGCGCCGGGGGACGGAGGACGTGGGTCTCACCCTCGCGCTGCCGCCGGACCGGATCCCGCTCGCGCGGATCGTGGAGCTCGCGTCGCGCTTCACCCTCGGGACGCGGCCGCGGGAGGGCGCGGGTTGGGGCGCCCTCGCCGCCATCCACGCGAACGCCCGCGCCGCGGCGGGCGACCGCACGCTCGCCGACCTGCTCTAGATCGCCACGGAGCTCAGGCGAACGGTCTGGCCCAGGGCCACGGCCAGCACCATGTAGGCCCAGAAGGCGGCCGGGAAGATCCCCACGCAGCACAGGATGATCCCGAACTGGGACAGGAAGGACGCCAGCAGGTAGATGACGAGCGAGATCAGGTAATTGCCGAGGTTCGCCTTGATGAAGGCCAGGGTCTCCCGCCAGGCGAAACCGTCCGCCACCGTGCCGCGCAGGGCGGCGCGGGCGAGCGCGGCCGGCAGGTAGACGGCCAGCGCGAGGGAGGCGACCATCACGAGCCCGTAGAGGCCCACGATCCCGAGGCCGCCCAGGAGGCCGAGGGCCTCCGAGGGATCTCCACGGTGGCCGGAGAGGGCCATGACGGGGAGCATCACCACGCAGCCGAGCGCGGCCACCACGGCGACGACGGCGAGAGAGTAGAGGAGATACACCGCGGTGAGGCGCAGGCCCTCGCTGAAGATCCCCCCGAGGTCGTCCCACTCCGGCATCGGGCGCGGCGCGCCCGCGACCACGTTGCGGAGCGTGCGCGAGAAGTAGCCGAGCACGAAGGGCACGCCCACGAGGAGGGCGCAGGCCAGAGTGAAGACCCCGCCGATCAGGATCTTCTTGACCCACTCTGGGTCCTCGGTGACGAACGTGAACGAGCGACCAAAGTCGACCGATCCGGTGGGCGCGGGCGACGCGGTGGACATGTGTGCCTCGCTTTCGAGGGGCGGAAACCGGCCCAGCTTACCCGAGACCCGCGCTGCGTCAACTCCGAGGGGGCACGAGCGCCAGCAGGCCCAGCGCGGCGAGCGCGGCGAGGGCGGCGCCCGTCCCGAGGGCGACGGGCGCGCCGAAGCGCTGCCACAGGAGGCCGGTCACGAGGCTGGCCGGCAGGAGCGCCGCCCCCGTGACCGCGTGGAAGAGGCCGAAGGCGCGGCCGCGCGTCGTCTCGCCGGCGAGGTCGGCCACGAGCGCGCGCTCCGCCCCCTCGGTGAGGGCGTGGAAGAGGCCGTAGAACGCGAAGAGCCCCACGATCGCGACCGGCGAGGCGGCCGCGGCGAAGCCGGCGTAGGCGAGCGCGTAGACGCTCCAGCCGGCGAGGATCACGGAGCGGCGGCCGACACGGTCGGAGAGAGAGCCGCCCCACGTGCTCGCGCCCGCCTTCACGAGGTGGTGCAGCGCCCAGACCGCGGGGATCGCGGCGAGGGCGAAGACGACGCGCAGGTCGTTCGTGACGAGCAGGGCGGCGGAGACGAGGAGCGGGGCAGGCGGTCCGAGACGCGGCCGGAGACGATCTTGAGCGCCGCCGCGACCGTCTCGGCGAGGCCCTCCACGACGCCGAGGAAGGCGGGGCCCGCCCGCAGCGTGCCGGTCAGGAACGCCGGCAGCAGCGGGTAGATCATCTCGCTGCTCGCGTCGGTCAGCAGGCTGACGAGGCCGAGCGAGCGGACCGTCCGGTGGAGCGGCTCGGGCACGCCGGCATTCTACGGTGCTATCGTTCCTCCCGAACCGGAGGAGGCGATGGCGACAGCCCGACGCGGTTTCCTGAAGAGCCTGGCCGTGGCGCCGCTCGTCCCGGCGGCCCTCGCGCCGCAAACGGCGCCCGCGCCGGCGTCGCCGAGCGGCCACGAGGCGGTGGCCGAGGCGCTCGCCGAGGCGGTGAAGCGCGAGTTCGGGGCTAACCTCGACGCGGCCGAGCTCGAGGCGGTGAAGAAGGAGCTGACGCGCAGCCTCGAGAGCGCGGAGCGGCTCCGCCGGGCCGCGAGGCTCCGGAACGCCGACGAGCCGGTCAGCCGGTTCGAGGCCCGCCCGCCCGAGGCGCCGCCGCGGGGAGGCCGGCGATGATCGGCGAGGAGGTCCTCTTCTCGTCCATCCGCGAGATCGGCGCGCACCTTCGCGCGAAGCGGGTCTCGGCCGTCGACCTCGCGGAGATGTCGCTGCGGCGCCTGGAGACGATCGGCCCGAGGCTCGGCGCGCTGGTGACCCTCACGCGCGAGCGCGCGCTCGCCCAGGCCCACCGGGCGAACCAGGAGCTGCTGGCCGGGAAGGACCGCGGGCCGCTCCACGGGATCCCGTACGGGGCGAAGGACCTCCTCGCCACGAAGGGCATCCCCACCACGTGGGGGGCCGAGCCGCTGCGCGGGCAGGTCTTCGACTTCGACGCCACGGTCGTCCGGCGGCTCGAGGAGGCGGGCGCGGTGCTGGTCGCCAAGCTGGCCATGGTCGAGCTCGCCGGGGGCCTGGGGTACAACAACCCCGACGCGAGCTTCACCGGCCCGGGCCGCACGCCCTGGAACCCGGACCACTGGAGCGGCGGCTCGTCGAGCGGCTCGGCGGCGGCGGTGGCGGCGGGCCTCGTGCCCTTCGCGATCGGCAGCGAGACCTCCGGCTCGATCCTGACCCCGGCCGCCTTCTGCGGCGTGACCGGCCTGCGCCCGACCTACGGCCTCGTCTCCCGCCACGGGGCGATGGCCCTCTGCTGGACGCTCGACAAGCTCGGCCCCCTCGCGCGGAGCGCGGACGACTGCGGCCTCGTGCTCTCCGCGATCGCGGGCCCCGACCCGCAGGACCCGACCACCGGCGAGAGCTTCCGGTACCGGGAGAGGCCCGCGAGACGGGGCCGCCCCGGCCAGCGCTTCCGGGTGGGCGTCCTCCGGAACGCCGCCGTGGGCACCGACCCGGACGTCGAGGCGCACTTCGAGCAGGCCTTGTCCGCCTTGCGCGACGTGGCCGACGTCGAGGCGGACGTGCCGTTCCCGGACCTGCCCTACCGCGAGGCGGTGGGGGTGATCGTGGACGCGGAGGGCGCCTCGGCCTTCCGCGACCTCATCGAGAGCGGGAAGGTGAAGCAGCTGCGGGACAAGGCCGACCGCGTGGGCGGCTACGCGATGATGATGACCCGGGCGGCGGACTACGTCGACGCGATGCGGTCCCGCGTCGCCATGCGCGCCGAGCTCGACGCGCTGCTCTCCCGGTACGACGCGCTCGTCGCCCCCACGCGCACCCGGCTCGCCCCGCCGATCGGGCGCGACTTCGACGCGCCCGCGCCGGGCGCGCCGCCCGCACCGGAGCCGGCGCCCGACGCCCCGCCTCCGCCGGCCACCGTCCCCGCCGGGAACCTGGCG
>JBGPQQ010000005.1:0-20177 GCA_041489115.1 Vicinamibacteria bacterium
CCGGTCCTTCACCTTGGCGAGCTCCTCCTCGATCTGCACGTTGAGCTCCTCGATTGCCTTCCTCGTGATCTCGAGGGTCTGGCGGTAGAACTGGGCCTGCTCGTCGGTGAGGCTCATCGGTCCGTTCTCCTCATTCGTCGATACCGAACCGCTTCAGCAGCGAGTCCAGCGACATCGGGTCCGGGGTGTGGTCGGGGACGCCTTCCTGCCCCCCCCGCCGCTCCTCCGTGCCGCCCTCCTCGCGCTCGGCGCGGTCGAAGAGCAGCTCGAGGAAGCGGGCGAGGTCGCGGGCGGTGACCGGGGGGCGATCCCGCAGGAAGCGCTCGAGGCCGCGCTGCATCTGCCCGGCGTCCTGGTAGCGCTCGGCGGGCTCCCGGGCGAGGGCCTTCATGATCACCCGGTCGAGCGCCTCCGGCACCCGCGGGTTGACCTCGCGGGCCGGGGTGATCACGCACTGGCGCACGAGCTCGAGGATGGTGAGCTCGGTGCCCGCCCCGATGAAGGGCTTGGTCTCGGTCACCATCTCGTAGAGCACGATGCCGAGCGAGAAGACGTCGCTGCGCCGGTCGATCGTCCGGCCCCACGCCTGCTCCGGGGACATGTAGAGGAGCTTGCCGCGCAGCGCCCCCCGGTCGGTGCTCGAAGCCTTGGTCGCCGCCTTGGCGATGCCGAAGTCCACGAGCTTCACCTCGCCCTCGAACGAGATGAGGATGTTCTGGGGGCTGACGTCGCGGTGCACGATCTCCATGGGCCGCCCGCGCTCGTCCTTCTTGCGGTGGGCGTACTCGAGGGCGCCGCAGACCTGGCCCACCACGCGCAGGCTCAGGTCGAGGGGCATGCGCAGCCCCTTCTCCCGCGCGCGCTTCATGATCGTGCGCAGGTCCCGGCCGTGGACGTACTCCATCGCGATGTAGTAGCGCTTCTCGATCCTCCCGAGGTCGAAGATCTGCACGATGTTCGGGTGGGCGAGGCCCGCCACCATCTTGGCCTCGTCCACGAACATGTCGAGGAACTCCTTGTTGTCGGAGAGGTGGGGCAGGATGCGCTTCAGGGCCACGACCTTCTCGAAGCCCTCGACCCCCGTCCGCTTCGCCTTGAAGACCTCGGCCATCCCGCCGATCGCCACCCGGTCGAGGAGCTCGTACGGCCCGAAGCGGTCGTCGCGCCACGACGGCTCCCGCGGGGGGGGGACGGCGGGCTTCGGCGGCTCCGCCGCCGGCTCGACGGCCTTCTCCTCGATCGCGCTCTCCGCCACCGAGGCGAGGTCGAGCCCCGGCCCGACCGGGATCCGGGAGTTCGTGATTGAGAGCTTCGCGCTCGTCCGGATCGCGGCGGGCGGCAGGCGGGCCTCCTCGTCGTCCACGACCGGGCCCGCCGGCCGGAAGGTCGACTCCGCGACGAGCCCCCCGAGGCGCTGGAACGCGTCGTCCACCTCGTCGTCCGCGCGGGCGCGGGCCGCCGTGACCGGGTCGCTCACCTGCACCCGGATCGGGTCCTTCCGCGAGGCCCGGCCGGCCTCCCTGGGGGGAAGCGGCGAGTCCACGAGGCTCCCGAACAGGTCTTCCGACGTCAGGAGCTCGTCGTCCGCGCCAGGCCCGGGCTCCGCGGGCACGGGCGCGTCCGTCTTCTTGCCGCCGCCTCCGCTCATCGCTTTGTCCCCGATCCCCGCTCGGGGAAGCATAAGCTCACTCTGAACCTTAGGTCAAAAGATAGTACGACTTACCGGTGCCGTCGCCAGTACAGGTAGGCGGGCACGCCCGCGGCCGTGAGCAGGAGGCCCAGCCCCGTGTTCCGCGGGTCCGCGACCGGCATGTAGACGAGGAAGAAGAGGGCCACCGCGACGAAGAGGAACGGGACGAGAGGATAGGCCCAGACGCGGTACGGCCGCGGGAGGTCCGGCTGCCGGCGCCGGAGGACGAACAGCCCGACCACCGTCAGCACGTTGAAGAGCAGCGAGGAGAACGCGGTCAGAGTCAGCAGGTCGCTGTAGGTGCCGGTGAGGGTGAGGGCGCCGGCCACGAGGCCGTGCAGCACCAGCGCGGTGGCCGGCGTGCGGTACCGGGGGTGGACCCCCGCGGCGCCCCGGAAGAAGAGGCCGTCCCGGGCCATCGCATAGACGACGCGGGCGCCGGCGAGGGTGAGGCCGTTCACGCACCCGAAGGTCGAGATCAGGACGGCCACCGCGATGAGAGCGCCCCCGGCCGGGCCGATCATGCGCACCGCGGCCTCGGTCGCGATCCGGTTCTCGGGGACCGCGGCCATCTCCCCGATCGGCACGAGGCACAGGTAGACGGCGACCGTCGCCGCGTACGCCACCGTGATCCCGAGCGTTCCGGCGATCAGCGATCGCGGGAGGGTGCGCTCGGGGTCCTTCACCTCCTCGGCCGCGAAGGTCACGGTGTACCAGGAGTCGTAGGAGAAGAGGGCCTTGCTCATGGCCCCCGCGAGGGCGGCGAACAGACCGACCCTCAGCCCCTCCGGGCCGAGGGCGAGGCTGGCGAGGGGCCGGAAGTTCGCGGCCGACCCCTTCGCCGTGACCACGGCCAGGACCACGAGGGCGCCGAGGGCAGAGAGCTTCGCGATCGTGAAGAGGTTCTGGACCGCCGCCCCCGTCCGCAGCCCCGTGACGTTCAGCCAGGTGAGGACGGCGATCACCGCAAGCGCGACGAGCTGGGCCGTGGTGAACGTCGCGCCGAGCGCCGAGAAGAGCACGTGCTCTTCTCCCACGCCGGGGAGGAAGAAGCCCAGCGTCTTGGCGAAGGCCACCGCCACCGCGGCCACGAAGCCGGTGTTGATCGCGAGGAGCAGCGTCCAGCCGTAGAGGAAGCCAAAGAGCGGCGAGAACGCCTCGGAGAGGAAGACGTACTGGCCCCCCGCGCGGGGCATGGCCGCCGCGAGCTCGGCGTAGGAGAGAGCTCCGGCGAGGGTGAGGAGGCCGCCCACGACCCAGAGCCCGAGCAGCAGCCCCGGGCTCTGCAGGTAGCCCGCCATGATCGAGGGCGCGAAGAAGATGCCGGAGCCGATGACGCTCCCGACGATGAGGAGCGTCGCGTCGAGGAACCCTAGCCCCCGCACGAGCGCCACGGGCTGCGGCTCAGCCGTGCCGCGAGTCTCGCCCATCCCCGCCTCCCCCGCCCGCCGTATCCGGCAGAGCCCGCGGAGGATACCACGTCGGTCGGGTGCTATAATCCCGCGAAATCCCGGAGCGGCGGAGGCTTACCGGGAAGGTGACGGGCTCGGATGGGATTCCTCTTCGGCCTTCTCGACAACCCCTACGTACCCTGGATCCTCGGCCTCGGCGCCCTGTTCGTCGCCTACCGGTTCCTCGCGGATCGCGTGCGCGTCCGGATTCCCGGCGCCTCCTTGAGCCGCGAGGACCTCCTCTCGAAGATCCTCGGCAAGGGCTTCGCGGAGAAGAAGCTCGCGCGCGAGGTCGCCCGCCTCAAGAAGCAGGACAACCACCTCGCCGCCGGCAAGCTGCTCGAGGACGCCGGCCGGCTCGCCGAGGCGGCCGAGGCGTACCTCGAAGGCCAGGAGCACTGGGCGGCGGCCTCGACGTTCGAGAAGCTCGGGCGCGCCGAGCGCGCCGCCGAGCTCTACCTGCAGGCCGGCGACCACAAGAAGGGGGCGGCCCTCTTCACCTCGGCGGGGAAGCCCGCGCGGGCGGCCGCGCTCTTCCAGGAGAAGGGCAACAACCTGGAGGCGGCGCGGCTCTTCGCCCTCGGCGGGCAGTGGGGCACGGCGGCCGAGCTCTACGAGAAGAGCGGCTACCCCCTGCGCGCCGCCGAGGCCTGGGAGAAGGACGGCAAGCCTCTCAAGGCGGCCGAGAACTACGAGAAGCACTTCATGGAGAACGTGTCCTTCTCCACGACCTACTCCTCGACCGCGCCCGCCGCCGAGTACAAGGCCGCGCTCCAGGCGGGCCGGCTCTTCGAGAAGGCCGGCCAGCTCGACCGGGCCGTCACCGCGTACTCCAAGGGGGGCTACCACCGGCAGGCGGCCGAAGCGCTCCTGCGCCTCGGCCAGCCGGCGAAGGCGGCCGAGCTCTTCCTCCGCGCCGAGGACCACGAGAAGGCCGCGGTCGCGTTCGAGCAGGCCGGCGACCCGGTCCGGGCCGCGACCCTGCGGGGCGAGCAGGCCTTCAAGTCCGACCGTCCCGCCGAGGCCGCGGCCTGGTTCGTGAAGGGCCGCGACTACCTGCGCGCGGCCGAGCTCTACGAGTCGGTGGGGATGATGGCGGAGGCGGCCGGCGCCTACGAGGCGGGCGAGAGCTGGGCGGCGGCCGGGGGTGTCTACATCCGGGCCGGCCTCGAGGACCGCGCCGCCGCCGCGTACGAGAAGGCGGGCGAGCTCGAGACGGCGGCCTCGCTCTACGAGAAGCTCGGGGACGTCGCCCGGGCGGCCGACCTCTACGGCCGCGCCGGCCAGTCGTTCAAGAGCGGGGCGGCCCTGGCGCGGGCCGGCGAGCGCGAGAAGGCCATCGCCCTCCTGCAGCGCGTGGTGCCAGGGGACGAGAACCACCGCGCGGCGACGGAGCTGCTCGCGCGCCTCTTCATCGAGACCGGCCGGCCCGCGCTGGCGATGGAGCGGGTGAGGAAGGCGGTCGGCGGCGAGGCCATCTCCGCGGCCAACCTCGACCTCTACTACTGGATGGCCCTCGCCCACGAGGCGGCGGGGGCGCCCGCGGAGGCGCTCGCGCTCTTCAAGAAGATGCAGGCGGAGGACCTGCAGTTCCGCGACGTGAACCAGCGCGTGGCGCGCCTCTCGGCCGAAGCACCCGCGGCCGCGCCAGCCCCGGCGCCGTCCCCCACCGCATCGGCCGCCGCCCCGCGCCCGCCCGCGGCTCCCGTCGCGCGGCCCCCCCGCTTCGTCCCGAGGGAGGAGATCGCGCGCGGGCCGCTCGGCACCGTCTG
This sequence comes from Vicinamibacteria bacterium, assembly GCA_041489115.1. Lineage (GTDB taxonomy): Bacteria > Acidobacteriota > Vicinamibacteria > Fen-336 > Fen-336 > DATBSL01. Next base: position 4,914 of record JBGPQQ010000005.1, read on the forward strand.
GCGTGGCGAGGACCCGACCGACGGGCGCAGCGTCGCCATGCGGATGTTCCCGAGGGCGCTCCTCGCCCCCACGGGCCTGCTGCCGGCCCTCGCCGCCGACCTGAAGGCCGCCTTCCAGATCTCGCACCCCAACCTCGTCAAGGTGATCGCCTTCATGGAGTGGAAGGGCGAGCGCTGCCTCGTGACGGAGCTCGTGGCGGGCCGCAACTTCGCCGAGGCGATCGCGAGCGGCCGCCGCCTGGGCTTCCAGCAGGTGCACGCCCTCGGCCGCATCGCGGCCCAGGTGCTCGGGTTCGTCCACGAGAAGGGCCTCGTGCACGGGTCGGTGCGGCCCTCGAACGTGATGGTCGCGTCGGGCGTCATCAAGCTCGCCGACCTCGGGCTGGGCCGGCTCGCGCAGTCGGTCCCCACGGCGCCCTCCTACCACGCGCCGGAGGGCGGCCTCAGCGCGGCCGACGATCTCTACGCCCTCTCCGCCGTCATGTACCACCTCCTCACGGGGACGCATCCGCTCTCGCAGCCGCAGGGGGTCGGCCTCCCCCTGCCCTCGCAGATCGCTCCCGGCGTGCCCGAAGCGATGGACAGGCTGCTCGTGCGCGGGCTGCACCCGCGGCCGGAGCTGCGGCTCGCGAGCGCGGCGGACCTCCTGGCCGAGCTGCGCAAGATGGTGAAGATCGGATGAGCTGCCCCCTGTGCCGGAAGCGGCGGGGCAAGCGCGCCTGCCCCGCGAAGGGGGAGGCCATCTGCTCGCAGTGCTGCGGGACGAAGCGCCGAGTCGAGATCGACTGCCCTCCCGGCTGCGCCTTCCTCGACGGCGCCCACGCCGGGGCGTGGGAGGGCCGCACCGCGGACCGGGACCGCGACGCGCGGCGCCTGGGCCCCTTCCTCGAGGGCCTCACCGAGGAGCAGGGCCGTCTCGTCCTCCTCTCGCTCGTCGGCATCACCGCCATCCGCGCGCGGCGCCGCGAGATCGACGACCGGCTCCTGCGGGAGGCCGTCTCGGCCCTGCGCCGGACGGTCGAGACCCGGGAGAAGGGGATCCTCTACGAGCACCAGGCGGGGGACGCGCGGGCCCAGGGCCTGGCCCACGAGCTCGCCGGGCTCTTCGAGGCGCAGGACGCCGAGGGGCGGACCCACGCCCCGGCCGACCGCGACCTGGCGGAAGCGCTCTCGAGGCTCGAGCGGGCGATCGCGGCCACCCTGGGCGAGGGCGAGTCCGCGCACGCCTTCCTCGACACCGCCACGCGCCTCGCCGCCCGCCTCGGCGCGCCGAGAGAGGCGCGCCCGCGGTCCGGCCTGATCGTGGAGCCGTGACCGCGTGAGCTTTGCCGGCGACCTCCACACGTTCGACCTCTTCGACCTCCTCGGCTGGCTCATGGGGCGGAAGAAGGCGGGCGTTCTCCAGATGACCCGCCGCTCCACGAAGAAGCGCCTCGCCTTCCGCGATGGCGCCGTGCAGTGGACGAGCTCCAACGACCCCCGCGAGACGATCGGCCAGGCCCTGGTGCGCGACGGGCTCATCACCGAGGAAGCGCTCTTCCGGGCCCTCCTCAAGCAGGAGACCGACAAGCGCCGTTTGGGCGAGCTGCTGATCGCCGACGGTCACCTGACCGAGCCGGAGCTCATGAAAACGCTGCGGTCGAACGCCGAAGCGCATCTCCACGACCTGTTCCTGTGGGGGGACGGGGACTTCGAGTTCGACGACGAGCGCCCGCCCGCGCCCGAGCCCTCGGACCTGAAGATCGAGCTGAAGCCGGTGCTCGACGAGGGGCGCCACCGGCGCGAGCTCTGGCGCCAGCTCCGCCGGCGCTTCCTCTCGAGCGAGATCACCTTCCGCCTGACCGCGGACCCGGTGACGGTCACCAACCCGGCGCGTCGGCAGATCCTCGACCTCGCCGCCTGGGGGAAGACGCTCGCCGGCATAAGCCTGGAGTCCCGCCGGTCCGAGTACGAGACGACGCTCCTCATCGCCGGCCTGTGCGACGACGGCGTCCTCGCCGTGGACCGCGTCGAGACGGGGGCCCCGGAGGCCGACCCGGTGGGGATCATCCGCACCCTCCTCGCGGGGGCGGAGATGCGGCTCAAGGAGGGGCGCTTCGACGCCGCGCTCGAGGCCTACGAGAAGGTGCTCAGCCTGGACGGCGTCAACCAGGCCGCGAAGAAGGGCCTCGTCGCCGTGGCGGAGGCGCGGCAGAACGCGAAGGCGGCCAAGAAGATCCCGCTCGACAAGGTGCCGGTCCTCCGCCTGACCGCGATGGCCCTCTCGCAGCAGAGCTTCGACCCCCACGAGGGGTTCGTGCTCTCCCGGATCAACGAGCAGTGGGACGTCCGCTCGCTCCTGAAGCTGTGCCCGATGCCGGAGGAGGAGGCGCTGCTGATCTTCTCGCGCCTCCTCGACCGGCAGGTCATCGAGCTGCGCTGACCCACCCCCGCGCGAGCGCCGTCGCCAGGCGGTTGTGGCGCGCGATCACCGGCTCCATGTCGATGTGGGTGACGCGGCCGTCCTCGACCAGCACCCGGCCGTGCACGACCGTGAAGCGCGCCCGCGTCGGCGCGCAGAAGACGGTGGCCGCCACCGGGTCGTGGAGCGCCCCGGCGTAGTCGATGGCGCCCAGGTCGAGGCTGAAGAAGTCGGCGCACTTCCCCGCCTCCAGCGATCCCACGTCGTCCCGGCCCAGCACGCGCGCTCCGCCGATCGTCGCGAGCTCCAGCGCCTCGCGGGCGGTCATCCAGTCGTCGGGCCGCGGCTCGCCCTCCCGCCGCAGGCCGAGCTCGAGGCGGGCGAGGAGCATCGCCTGGCGCGCCTCGAGGAGCATGTTCGAGGCGTCGTTGCTCGCCGAGCCGTCCACGGCCAGGCCCACCTTCACTCCGGCGGCCAGGTACTTCTTCACCGGCGCGATGCCCGACGCGAGCCGCATGTTCGAGCTCGGGCAGTGCGCTACGCCGCAGCCGGCGCGGGCGAAGCGGCCGATCTCGGCGTCGCTCACGTGGACGGCGTGGGCGAACCAGACGTCGCCCGCCACCCAGCCGAGGGCGTCCATCCACGCGACGGGCCGCACCCCGAAGCGCTCGAGCGTGTAGCGCTCCTCGTCGAGGGTCTCCGCGAGGTGGGTGTGCAGACGCACGCCGCGCGCGCGGGCCAAAGCGGCCGACTCGCGCAGGAGGTCGGCGCTCACGGAGAAGGGTGCGCAGGGCGAGAGCACGATCCGGGTCAGGGCGCCCGGGCGCGGGTCGTGGAAGCGGTCGATGACGCGCTCCGAGTCGGCGAGGATGGCCGCCTCGTCCTCGACCGCGTCGTCCGGCGGCAGGCCTCCCCTCGACCGCCCCACCGACATCGACCCGCGGCTCGCGTGGAAGCGCACCCCGATCTCGTGCGCCGCCTCGACCTGCACGTCCACCGAGTTGCCGTTCTTGTAGAGGTACGTGTGGTCGAAGACGGTCGTGCAGCCGGAGAGCAGCAGCTCCGCGAGGCCCACGAGCGTGCTGGTGCGCGACGCCTCCGCGTCGATGCGCGTCCAGGCCGGGTACTGGGCGGTGAGCCACGCGAAGAGGTTGGCATCCTGGGCGGCGGGGAAGGCGCGGGTCAGGGTCTGGTTCAGGTGGTGGTGCGTGTTGACGAAGCCGGGCAGCACGATCTGGCCCGAGAGGTCGAGGACCACGTCGGCGGTGGCCGGGAGCTCGTCCGTCGTGCCGACCTGCCGGATGAACCCGTCCACGGCGTAGAGGCCCGCCCCCCGCAGCTCCCGCCGGGCGGCGTCCATCGTGACCAGAACGTCAGCGTTCCTCGCCAGAAGAGTCGGCATCTCTGGCTCCGTCAGTAAGATACACCGTCATTCGCGCCAGGGGTTGCCGCGCCGCTCCTTGACAGTAATACCATACCTAGGTATGGTATGTGACATGAAGCACGCACACGCCCGGCACACCGGGCAGCTCGGGAGGCTCCGGCGGATCGAGGGCCAGGTCGGCGGCCTCGTGCGCATGGTGGAGGAGGAGCGCTACTGCGTGGACATCCTCACGCAGATCCGCGCGGCGCGGGCCGCCCTCCGACGCGTCGAGGAAGCGGTGCTCCGCGAGCACGTCGAGCACTGCGTGGCCCAGGCCATCCGGAGCGGCGACCAGGCCGAGCAGAAGGCGAAGGTGGACGAGCTCCTCGACGTGGTGGGGCGCTTCTCGGACTGAAGGGGGGAGCATGAGCGACGGCGGGATGAAGATCGCCCTCGGGCCTCCCGGCTCGGTGAAGCTCGCGACCGACCCGGTGTGCGGGATGAAGGTGGATCCCGCGACCGCGCGGGGCGGCTCGCACGAGCACGGGGCAAAGACGCACTGGTTCTGCAACCCCCGCTGCCGGGAGCGTTTCGCCGCCGATCCGGAGCACTGGCTGAAGGCGGGCCCGTCAGCGGCCGCGATGCCCGCCCCGGGGCCCCAGCCCGCCGCTGCCGCGCCAGCCGCGGGCGAGAGCGTCCAGTGGACCTGCCCGATGGACCCGGAGGTCGTCGAGACGAAGCCGGGCCCGTGCCGGATCTGCGGCATGGCCCTCGAGCCCCGCAACGTCACCCTCGCCGAGGAGAGGAACCCGGAGCTCGAGGATATGACGCGGCGCTTCCAGGCCTCGCTGGCCCTCACGGCGCCGCTCCTTCTCCTCGCCATGGGGGCGATGCTGCCTGGGCACCTCGTCCATCGCTTCGTCTCACCGGCCGCGCAGGGCTGGCTCGAGCTGCTGCTGGCGACACCCGTCGTGCTCTGGGGCGGGTGGCCGTTCTTCCAGCGCATGGGACTGAGCCTCCGCACCGGCCACCTGAACATGTTCACGCTGATCGGGATCGGCACCGGCATCGCCTGGCTCGACAGCCTGGCCGCCGTGCTCGTGCCCGGCGTCTTCCCGGCCTCATTCCGCGGTCACGACGGCGAGGTGGGCCGCTACTTCGAGTCGGCGGCGGTGATCGTCACCCTCGTCCTGATGGGCCAGGTGCTCGAGCTGCGGGCGCGGCAGCGGACGAGCGGCGCCATCAAGGCGCTCCTCGGCCTCGCCCCGAAGACCGCCCGGCGGCTGGGTGCGGACGGGTCCGAGGCCGACGTTCCCCTCGAAAACGTCCGGCCCGGCGACCGGCTGCGCGTGCGGCCCGGCGAGAAGGTCCCGGTGGACGGCGTCGTCCTCGAGGGGACGAGCAGCGTGGACGAGTCGATGATCACCGGCGAGCCGGTGCCGGTCGAGAAGATCGCGGGCTCGCGCCTGACGGGCGCCACCCTCAACGGGACCGGCGGCTTCGTGATGCGGGCCGAGAAGGTGGGGAAGGAGACGCTCCTCGCCCGCATCGTCCAGCTCGTGGCCGAGGCCCAGAGGAGCCGGGCCCCCATCCAGCGGCTGGCCGACTCCGTCGCCGCCTGGTTCGTCCCCGCGGTCGTTGGCGTCGCAGTGACCGCGTTCGTCGTCTGGGCGCTGGTCGGGCCCGAGCCCCGCTTCGCCTACGCGCTCGTGGCCGCGGTCTCCGTCCTCATCATCGCCTGCCCCTGCGCGCTCGGCCTCGCGACGCCCATGTCGATCATGGTCGGGGTGGGCCGAGGCGCCACCGCGGGCGTCCTCGTGAAGAACGCCGAGGCGCTCGAGACACTGGCCCGCGTGGACACCCTGGTCGTGGACAAGACGGGCACCCTCACCGAGGGCCGGCCGCGCCTCGTCGTGGTCGCGGGTCTCGACGGGAACGACGACCCCGACGCGCTCCGCTTCGCCGCGAGCCTGGAGCGGGCGAGCGAGCACCCGCTGGCGGCGGCGATCGTGCGGGCGGCCGAGGAGCGCGGCCTGCCCCTGGCGCCGGTCGAGGGCTTCGCCTCGCAGACCGGCCGCGGTGTGCGCGGCACGGTCGAGGGCCGCATGGTGGGTCTCGGGAACCGCGCCTTCTTCGACGAGCGCGGGGTCGACGTCTCGGCCTTTGCCGAGCGAGCCGAGGCCGAGCGCCGGGAGGGGCGGACCGTCGTCTTCCTCGCCGTGGACGGCAAGCCGCGGGCCCTCCTCTCTGCCGCCGACCCGGTCAAGGGCTCGGCGCGTGACGCAATCCGCGACCTGCGGGCCGAGGGGCTCGACGTGGTGATGCTCACCGGCGACAACCGCACGGCCGCGGAGGCGGTGGGCCGCGCCCTCGGCATCGACCGCATCGAGGCCGACGTCCTCCCGGAGCAGAAGGCCGAGGTGGTGCGGAAGCTCCAGGCCGCGGGCCGTGTCGTCGCCATGGCCGGCGACGGCATCAACGACGCCCCCGCCCTCGCCGCGGCCCAGGTCGGGATCGCGATGGGCACGGGCACGGACGTGGCCATGCAGAGCGCGGGCGTCACCCTCGTGAAAGGCGACCTCGGCGGGATCGTGCGCGCGCGGCGCCTCTCGCGCGCCACCCTCGCCAACATCCGGCAGAACCTCTTCTGGGCCTTCTTCTACAACGCGGTCGGGATCCTGGTCGCGGCCGGCGTACTCTACCCGTGGCTCGGCTGGCTGCTGTCGCCCATGGTCGCGGCGGCGGCCATGAGCCTCAGCTCGGTCACTGTCATCGCGAACGCGCTGCGCCTGCGGCGGCTCGAGCTGTAGGCCGCCGTGGAGGAGGGCCCTCAGATCGACTCGCCTCGGCCGGTGTGGTCCATTCGCGTTTGACAAGAACGCGGGTAGAGGTATTTGATGGAGAAGAGCATGCGTTCTCTGCGGTTCGCGGTTGCGCTCTTGCAGGCCTTGGCGGTTGCCGTGGCCCTCATCGCGTCGTGCCCGTGCCAGGCGCCCGCTCCCAATTCTGCGGCGGACGCTCACGCTTGCTGTCCGCAGACGCGGACGGCCCTCGCCGCCGCGAGTGAAGGCTGCTGCGACCACTGCGGGATCACGACCGCTCCCTCGAGCGCGGAGCCCGCTTCAGACACTACGACACTCGTCGTCCCGGCTGTCGTCGAGGTCGGCACGGTTGCGCTTGATTCCCCGATCGACACCGCGCGCCTCCAGCCCCCGGTCTTCGCCAGCAGCCCGCCCTCGGCACCCACCCCGCTGCGGATCTGAGTCTCCCGACGCGGGGATAGTCCCCACCCGCCAGGAGCTGCGTCGCCGACGAGCGCAGTGTCCGCGACAGAACCAGTTTCCGTGAGAGGTGCCGCATGAAGTCCGCAGTAGTTGCCCTTGCTGTACTCGTGACCGCCGGTGTAGCCACCGCCGCCGGCCCCCCGCCCGAGGATCCCGTCCTGGCGGCCCTGGTCGCCGAGGCCCTGGAGCGTAACCCCGACCTCCTGGCCGCCCAGGAAGGCCTGAGCGCCGCACGGGAACGTGTCGCCCAGGCGAGCGCTCTGCCCGACCCGATGCTGTCCATCGGGTACACGAACGACGGCTGGTCCCCGAGCCTCGGAAAGCAGGAGATGACGACGCTCGCCGTGATGGCAAGCCAGGACCTGCCCTATCCCGGCAAGCGAGGGCTCAAGGGCGATATCGCGTCCCGCGAGACCGGCCAGGTCGGGCAACAGGTCGCGAGGGTGAGGCTCCGGATCGCTGCCGATGTGAAGCGCGCCTACTATGGTCTCCTTCTTGCCCGTCAGCTTCTGGGCATCACGCGGGAACAGCGCGATCTGTGGCGTGAGATCGAGGGCGTCGTGCGCGCGCGCTACGCCGTCGGACAGGGGGCCCAACAGGACGTCCTCCGGATACAGGTGGAGATCACCCGTGTGGAGCAGAATGCGGCGGAGCAGACGGCGGAGGCCGAGATCCGGCTGGCGGAGCTCAACCGGCTTCTCGCCCGTCCGCCGGATGCGCCGCTCGACACCTCCGCGAGCCTCACCGTCCAGCCGCTCGCTCTCCCATTGACCGAGACCATCGAACGGGCGCGCCAAGTGAGCCCGGAGCTGGCGAGCGCTCGCCTTGCCGTCGAACGCGGCCGTCTCGCGACTGCGCTTGCGCAGAAGGACTACAAGCCGGACTTCTCCGTTCAGGCCGCGTACATGAACCGCGGGGGACTCGATCCGATGTGGCAGGCCGGGGTCGGCATCACCCTGCCGGTCCAGCGCAAGCGTCGCGCGGCGGCCGTGGCCGAGGCCGGTGCGCTCACCCGGACGAGCGAGCGGCTCACCGAGTCGGCGGACCTCCAGCTCCGCTACCGGACCCAGGAGCGCTTCACGAGGCTCAAGTCGACCGAGAAGATAGTGGACCTCTACGCGAAGGGGATCATTCCCCAGGCCCGCATGTCGGTCGAGGCGGCGATCGCCAACTACCAGTCCGGCCGGGTGCCCTTCATCGCCGTGCTCGAGTCCCTGCAGACGCTGTACGCCGACCGCGCGACCCTCGCGCGGCTCGAGGCCGACCACGCGCGCCTCCTTGCGAGTCTCGAGGAAGCGAGCCTGGAGGCCAATGCGGACATGTCGGGGGCAGGCGGCGCCGCACCCGTCGCCCTCGGTTCCGGCGCCATGGGCGGCGGCATGAGTGGTCGGTGAGGAGGATGCGATGAAGACCAGAACAGCGACGTGGTCGATTGGAGCAGGGCTGCTGCTCGCGGCTTTCGCGTTCACGTGGGCCGCTTGCCGCAAGTCCGCCGAGCATGCCTCTCACTCCGTGTCGGCACAGAAGACGCAGTACCACTGCACCATGCACCCGACGTACGTCTCCGACAAGCCGGGCGACTGCCCCATCTGCGGCATGAAGCTCGTGCCGTTCGAGCCGCAGGGGGTGGCCCCCGTGACGGCGACGCCGTCCTCGCGGGAGCGAAAGATCGCCTACTACCGCTCGCCGATGGACCCGAGCGTCCGCTCGGACAAGCCCGCCAAGGACTCGATGGGGATGGACTTCATCCCGGTCTACGAGGACGAGGTGGCGGGGGGGACGTCGACCGTCACCGGTCGAGCGGCTGTCACCCTGCCTCCCGAGAAGCGACAGCTCCTGGGCGTTCGCAGCGACGAGGTCCGGCAGGAGCGCATCGACCGCACGATCCGCACCGTCGGCCGCGTCGCCGCCGACGAGCGACGGGTCCATCACATCCACACGAAGTTCGAGGGCTACGTCGAGCACCTCTACGTCGACTTCACCGGCAAGCTCATCAAGAAGGGCGAGCCGCTCCTCTCGATCTTCAGCCCGGACCTCGTGGCGACCCAGCAGGAGTACCTTCTGGCCCTCCGGGCGCAGAAACAGCTCGCCGCGAGCGACATCGGTTCCGTGGCGCAAGGTGGAGCCGATCTCCTGGAGGCCGCGCGCGAGCGGTTCCGGCTCTGGGACATCCGTGCCGAGGACATCGCCGAGCTCGAGCGCACGGGCAAGGCGCGGCGCAGCCTCGACCTCTACGCGGAGGCCGGCGGTTACGTCATGCAGAAGAACGTCGTCCATGGGATGCGCGTCATGCCGTCGGACACGCTGTTCGACATCGCCGACCTTTCGCACCTCTGGGTGCTCGCGGACATCTACGAATCGGACCTCCCCGCCATCCGCCTCGGAATGGCGGCCGAGATCACCGTGCCCTACTTGCCGGACAAGACCTGGCGCGGACCGGTGACCTACATCGCCCCCACCGTCGAAGAGAAGACCCGCACGGTGAAGGTGCGCATCGAGGTCGACAACCAGGCCGACACCTTGAAGCCGGACATGTTCGCCGACGTCTTCCTGAGGGTGGACCTCGGGATGGGTCTGATCGTCCCGGACAGCGCCGTCATCAACGCCGGGGACCGAACGCTGGTGTTCTTGGACCATCCCGATGGGCGCCTCGAGCCTCGCGAGGTGCAGCTGGGCGCCAAGCTCCCGAGTGGTTTCCAGGTCCTTCGGGGACTGGCGGCAGGGGATCGGATCGTGACGGCCGCCAACTTCCTGCTCGACTCGGAATCGAGCCTCAAGGCGGCACTGTCGTCGATGGCGGCGCCTTCGCCCTCGGCGCCACCGCCGGCTGGCCATCAGCACTGAGAGGCGAGCCATGATCCGTGCCCTGATCCGTTTCAGCGCCCACAACCGCCTGCTCGTCCTCCTGACGACGAGCGTGCTCGTGGGCTACGGCATCTACACGCTCCAACACATCCCGGTCGACGCCATCCCCGACCTGTCCGACACGCAGGTCATCATCTACTCCCGTTGGGACCGAAGCCCAGACATCATGGAGGACCAGGTGACGTACCCGATCGTCACCGCCCTCCTGGGTGCGCCGAACGTCAAGACGATCCGCGGCTTCTCCGACTTCGGCTTCAGCTACGTCTACGTCATCTTCAGGGACGGGACGGACATCTACTGGGCGCGCAGCCGCGTGCTCGAATACCTCTCGAAGATCCAGCCGCTCCTGCCACAGGGTGTCCGCACGGAGATGGGACCCGACGCCACCGGTGTCGGCTGGGTCTACCAGTACGTGCTCGTCGACGACAGCGGCCAGCACTCGCTCGCCGACCTGCGGACGTTCCAGGACTGGAACCTGCGCTATCGGCTCCAGTCCGTGCCCGGCGTCGCCGAGGTCGCCTCGATCGGCGGCTTCGTCCAGCAGTACCAGGTAACCGCGGACCCGAACCGCCTGAAGGCCTACGAGCTCTCCATCATGAACGTGGCCGAGGCCGTGCGCGCCAGCAACAACGAGATCGGCGGCCGGCTCCTCGAGTTCTCCGGCAAGGAGTTCATGGTGCGCGGCCGGGGCTACGTCCGGTCGAAGGAGGACCTCGAGAAGATCGTGCTCAAGACGGACGAGCGCGGCACGCCCGTTCTCCTCCGGGACGTCGGGACCGTGGCGCTCGGACCCGAGATCCGGCGGGGCGTCTCCGATCTCGACGGCCACGGTGACGCCGTTGGAGGAATCATCGTCATGCGCCACGGCGAGAACGCGCGCGAGGTCATCGACCGCGTCAAGGCGCGCCTCAAGGAGGTGGAGCCCTCGCTTCCGAAGGGCGTGCGCGTCGTGAGCACCTACGACCGCTCGGAGCTGATCCAGCGCTCGATCGACAACCTCAAGCACGAGCTGCTCCTCGAGATCGGCATCGTCAGCCTGGTCATCCTCGTGTTCCTTTGGCACATCCCGTCGGCCATCGTCCCCATCGTCACGATCCCGGTCTCGGTCCTGCTCGCATTCATCCCGATGCACTTCATGGGCCTCTCGTCGAACATCATGTCGCTCGCCGGGATCGCCATCTCCATCGGTGTCCTCGTGGACGGGGCCATCGTCGAGGTCGAAAACGCCTACAAGAAGCTCGAGCTCTGGCAGCACGGTGGGCGGGTGGGCGATTTCCACGAGGTGCGCCTGGCCGCGCTGCTCGAGGTGGGGCCGTCCGTCTTCTTCTCGCTTCTCGTCATCGCCGTGGCCTTCCTGCCGATCTTCACCCTCGTCGACCAGGAGGGTCGGCTGTTCACCCCCCTCGCCTGGACCAAGAACCTCGCCCTGGCGATCGCGGCCGTGCTGGCGCTGACCCTCGATCCGGCGCTCCGGATGGTCTTCACGCGGATGGACTTCGTGCACTTCCGTCCGCGGTGGCTCTCGTGGATCGTCAACCAGGTCACGGTCGGTCGCTACTACCCCGAAGAGAGGCACCCGATCAGCCACGTCCTGTTCGCGGTGTACGAGCCGGCGTGCCGGCTGGTGCTCCGCCATCCCAGGACGACGATCGGTGCTGCCTTGGTGATCCTGGCGACGACCGTCCCCGCCTACTTGAAGCTCGGCCACGAGTTCATGCCCCCGCTCAACGAGGGGACGATCCTCTACATGCCGACGACGCTGCCGGGAATCTCCGTCAGCGAGGCAAGTCGGCTCCTGCAGACCCAGGACCGGATCCTGAAGAGCTTCCCCGAGGTCGAGAGCGTCTTCGGCAAGGCCGGTCGCGCCGAGACCTCCACCGACCCGGCGCCCTTCTCCATGATGGAGACCACCGTCGTCTTGAAGCCGCCTTCTCAGTGGCGGCCGAGGGACCGCTGGTACTCGTCGTGGGCGCCGGAGTGGCTGAAGGCGCTTCTCTTGCGGCGCCTCTCGCCGGATCGTCTCACCTGGGACGAGCTGATCGCCGAGATGGACGAGAAGCTGCAGATCCCTGGCACGACGAACGCCTGGACGATGCCCATCAAGGCGCGCATCGACATGCTCACGACGGGCGTCCGCACCCCGGTCGGCATCAAGATCTACGGGGCCGACATCAAGCAGATCGAGACGATCGGATCGACCCTCGAGAAGGTGCTGCGTGACGTGCCCGGAACACGCAGCGTCTTCGCCGAGCGCGTGGCCGGCGGGTACTTCGTGGACTTCGACCTGAAGCGCGACGAGCTGGCGCGCTACGGCCTCTCCGTGGCTGCGGTCCAGGAGGTGATCATGTCCGCCGTCGGGGGCGAGAACGTCACCACCACGGTAGAGGGCCGCGCGCGCTTTCCGGTGAACGTCCGTTATCCGCGGGAGCTGAGAGACGACCTGGATCACCTCGGGCGCGTCCTGGTCATGGCGCCCTCGGGCGCGCAGATCCCGCTGTCCCAGGTCGCGGACGTCAAGACGGTGGTGGGGCCGTCGATGATCCGAAACGAGAACGGGCTGCTCGCCGGCTACGTCTTCGTCGACATGACGGGGAGCGACGTCGGCGGCTACGTGGAGCGGGCGAAGGCGGCGGTGGCGCGAAACGTAACGCTGCCGTCGGGCTATTCGCTCGAGTGGAGCGGCCAGTACGAGAACATGCTCCGGGTGCGGGAGCGGTTGAAGGTCGTCGTGCCGATCACGATCTTCCTGATCTTCTTCCTGCTCTACATGAACACCGGCTCGGCGGTGAAGGCCGGGATCGTGATGCTGGCCGTGCCGTTCTCCGTCGTGGGCGCGGTCTGGCTCATGTACGTGCTCGGGTACAACGTCTCGATCGCGGCCTGGGTCGGGATGATCGCCCTGATGGGGCTCGACGCCGAGACTGGCGTCTTCATGCTGCTCTTCCTCGACCTCGCCTACGACGAGGCGAAGGCGAGCGGGAGGCTCCGGACTCTCGCCGATCTGCACGAGGCGATCATCCACGGGGCGGTCAAACGCGTCCGTCCCAAGATGATGACGGTGGCGGCGGCCATGATGGGCCTTATGCCGATCATGTGGTCGATGGGCACCGGCGCCGACGTCATGAAGCGCGTGGCGGCGCCCATGGTGGGCGGGCTGGCCACGTCCTTCCTGCTCGAGCTGCTCGTCTATCCCGCGATCTATTTCCTCTGGCGCTGGCACACCGAGGTGCGGCACGTCGCGGCGCCAGTCCCGGAAGTGGCGTCGTGACGAGGAAGACATGGTTCACGCTGCTGATCCTCGTGGCCTTTGCCGGAGCCGGGGCGCTGGCCGCGAAGACCGTCCTCGACCGGGGCCTCGGCGCCCGCGCCGAGCCCGCCACTTCGCGACGCCGCGCGCCGAGCGCGAGCGACGCAACCCAGTGCCGCTTTCGGCTGAAGTCAACGATGGGAGCGGTCGCACCGGGGCCCGGCGAGCCAGGCCCTTCCGCTTCATCCGCCATCTGCGGCCGCGGCGTGTTCGCTGTCTGGACGTCGTCATGAAGAAGCTGCCGTTCGCACCCCTCGTTCCTTTCCTGTTCCTCGTCGCGTGCGGCGGCTCAGGCCAGATGACCGGGCCCGGCTCCGGCATGATGGACGGACCGGGCGCCATGGGCGTGGCTTTCATGTCCGTGTCTCCGCAGGGAGGCATGATGGGGGTGTCGACGACGACGCCCCTCATCTTCCGCTTCGGCGGGCCGATGGGCGTGGGTATGGAGCAGTACTTCGACCTGCACATGGGGGACCTCGCCGGCCCCACGGTGCCGATGACCTGCGGTTGGTCCGCCGACCGCACGACGCTCACCTGCAACCCCGCGGCGCCGCTCGAGCTCTACACCACCTACACGATCCACATGGGCGGCGGCCTCACGGACGGGAATGGCCGGCCCGGCGGCTACGACACCCACGGCCCCATGATGGGCAGCGGCTGGCGCAACGCGAACGGCAGCTACGGCATGGTGTTCACGTTCACGACTGCCTGAGAGTGCGCGAGGGGAGCGTCCCGCCGCTCGTGGACGAAGGTGATGTGACATGGAGAACTGCTGCGAGCGCCGGTCCCATCCGAGTCAAGGCGCCTGCCCGAGTTGCGGCCATGCGGGCCGGGAGGTCGACCGGATCACATTGAAGGCGCTGCTGAGGCCTGAGGCCCTCGTCCGCCTCTGCCCCGATCGGTACCGCTTCTGTCCGGCCACCGCATGCCCGATCGTCTACTTCCGGGACGGCGAGGTATTCCGCCGGGAGGACGTCCAGGTCCCGGTGTTCCAGAAGGAAACGGAGGGCATCCGGACCATCTGCTACTGCTTCGGGATATCCGAGGACCAGATCCGCCGGGAGGTCGGAGCTTTGGGATCCTCGGCGTCGGCCGAGCGGATCAAGGCTCTGGTCCAATCCGACCGGTGTGCCTGCGAGGTCCGCAATCCGCAAGGGACGTGCTGCCTCGGCAATGTCATGGCCGTCGCGGGATCGCCGCATGCCGATGGGCAGCCTCTGGTCCGCCGACCGCTGCGGCGTGGGCGACCCGCGGGATAGCGCCGCGAATGGTGTGGATTCGCTCCCCGCTACCGGCTCTCGGATTTCCCGGCCGCCGCGGGCGTGGCCGGAGGCTTCACGAGGCCGGCGTTCGCCGCCAGCGGCGGCCACTCGGCCAGCTTCTCGGGTTTGCTCCAGCTCGTGAAGAGGTGACCGAGGAGGCCCGGGTGCTTCAGCCCCTGGCCGTACTCGATGAGCCGCCGGCTAGCCTCGACGTCCTTCCAGCTCGTGGGCAGCACGCGGAAGCCCTTGTCGAGGAAGAGCGACAGCGAGGGGTACGAGTCGCGTGACTCGTAGTGCCAGTCGGCCATGATGATGTCCTTCGGGATCATGTAGATCGCCGGCCACGTGTTGTTCTTCGAGGACTCCCACTCGCCGTAGTCGTAGCGCCCGGCGTCGATGAGCCGGTCGCCCCACATGATCATCCGGAGCCCGCGCTTCTTCACGACGTGCGCGTACATGTCGTTCACGGCCTTCGCGAAGACCTCGGCGGGGTCCTTTCCCTTCGTCGACGGCGAGGCGTCGTGGCCGATGAGGAAGACCTCGTCCATGCCCACGTGCACCGCGTCGGCGTCGAAGGCGCCGACGATCTCGTCGATCAGCGCGTAGACGATCTCGTAGACGCGCGGGTTCATGGGGTCCCACTCGCGGCAGTAGATCCCCTCGTTCTGGGGAAAGGCGCCCGGAGTGAGGTCGAGTGCGGGGTACTTCGTGAGCAGCGGCCAGGTGTCCTTGGCCCACGACTGGTGGCCGAGGCTCTGGAACTGCGGGATGACCCGGATACC
>JBGPQQ010000006.1:0-19432 GCA_041489115.1 Vicinamibacteria bacterium
AACATGAAGATCGGCCTGAACCTGCACGGCGACCTGCCCTTCTACTACACGGGCGCCATGCAGGCTCGGCTGCTCGACGCGCTCCGGCCCGACTGGAAGAAAGGCTTCATCGAGAGCGAGCGGCATCTCGAGGAGCTGTTGCGAGCGCCCTACTCCTCCTTCGTGGTCACGTTGATGCCGGCTAGGCGCCACTGTGATTCCTCGTTCAGGAACCGCAGCTCGAAATTCACCCGGAAGGGACGGGTGGGGTAGTGGCCGCTCACGTTCAGGATGCCGTCGGAATCGATGCTGGCGGCCCCCGTGAAGACCGGTGCGCTCGTCTCGACCACCGTGAGCGGGATCTTCTTGTCCACGAATGCGTGAAACGAGCTCTGCATCTCCTCTAGCGGCATCTGCCGTCTCCAGGCACTCGCGATCTCCTTGTGGATCTCGGAGAAGTCGTTTCGCGCGACCGCCGCAGCGAGCAGCGCCATCGAACGGTGGGTCAGGGTCTTCAGCTCGCCCTCCGGCGGGACGACGCCGGGAGACGCCGCGGCCGACGGCGCCGCTTCCAGCCGAACGTTGATCCCGATGAGCTTCCACTCCGGAGCCTCGTGGATGAACTTGAGCGTGAAGCTCACTCGCGTGGGCTCGGTGGGGAAGAACCCCTCCAGGATCAGGCGGCCGCTGGCGTCGATCGACGGGTTGTTGGTGAACTTCGGGCTCTGACCCTGGACGACGCTCAGGTCCGCGCCCTCGTCGATCAGCGGCTTGAAGGCGTCCCTGAGCGCCTCCGGGGTCGTCTGGCCCTGCCAGAGCGCCGCCGTCGAACTGTGGAACTCGGAGAAGTCCTTCGCCGCGATCGCCTTTCCCAGGCGGAGGACCGCCCTCGTCGCCATCGCCTGGAGATCGGCCCCCGGCGGAACGCTCGGTGGTCCGGTCACGGCCGAAGCCGTCGCGGTGACGACACCCGCGGCCACTCGCTCGATGGCGAGGACCCGCCACTCGTTCTCCTCCCTGACGAGCTTGAGTTTCACGGGAACCGTCCCGCCGCGGCGCGTCCGGATGGAGCCCTCGAGCTCTCCCGTGTTGCCGGAGAGGGAGCGAGAGCTCCACTGCGCTTGCTCGTTCTCGGCGAGGCTCGAGCTCTTCAAGAACGACACGAATTCCTCTTCCGGCGTCGCGGTACGGAAGGCCTTCGCCGTGAGCAGGTAGGCTTCGTGCGTCTTTCCGTCCCGCACGAGCGCCAGGAAGCGGTCGCCGGTCTGGGTCACGCCCCGGGTCAGATAGAAGACCAGCACGACGACCGCGGCGATCAGCGCGGCGATGGCAGCGAGCGCGATCAGCACCTTCTTCATACCCATCCCTCCTGAGAACGCCTGCAGGACGAGGCGCGGTGCGCGGCTGGTCTATGGTCTTGCGCGAGACCCTGCCGCTGCAAACGGTGTCGCCCCGCACGTTCGAAGCTGGTCAGTCGTTCGACGAGGAGCGTGCGCCCGGGCGCGTCGGCCTGTCAACGATCGTGTGGTGGGGAGGCGGATTCGGGGCTTTGGGGGCTTTGCCCGGTTCGTGCCCAGGATGCTCGGCGCCGGATCACCGACGGTTCAGCTCGACTTCACGGCGCAGACCGGCGCAACGAACGCAAGCAGGGCGAGGCCGGGACCAGCCGCCGGGTCCCAAGGGGCGCCACGGGCCCGACGCCACGCGGATGGTTCTAGAAGGACATCGTCGTGAGCATCCTGTCGAACGTGTCTCGCGGGACGCTCTTCGCGTACATCATGAAGCGGCCCGCTCCGCCGGGCCCTTCGAGCCAGGTGACGAGGACCTGCTGCCTGAGGCCCATGAACGTCTCTGTCTCAGCGACCTCCGTCTCCTGGCCGGCGATCGTCACCTTCCACTGTTTCGCCGCCACCATCGGACCGAGGTCCCTCGGAGGATACGCGGACCAGTAGAAGAGGTGGACGCGCTGCTCCCCTGGCCCTTCCCAGGAGGCGAACACCTGCTCCGTGAATTGGCCGGGGATGTCGAGCACCGGTTCCCGGCTCTCCTCGTACGCCTTGCGGACGAATCCGTCCGGGAGTGAGAACGACAAACCTCCGATCACGACGCGGCTCGCATTCGTTCCAGGACCCACACAAGCCGGTCCCTGACGGCGACCGCACTCCGCCGCCGCCAGCGACAGGAGAACGAGCGTCAAGACTCGGCATGTCTGCATCGCTCTAGCTCCGCCCCTCGAACCCGCGGGCTCCGGCTTGGTCTGCGGGGGTCAGCTGCCGTGAGACCGTGCGCGCACCAATCAGGAGCACGCCGCCTCCGACCAGCAAGACGAACGCCCCAGCGGCCGTGAAGGCGACTGCCAGAGGCATCTCGGTGGTCGTGGTAGCACGGTTCGCTGCCGGCGAATCGGGCAGATGGACGATCTCGAAGGGATCGCCCTGCCTCAGTTCCTCCCAGCGATCCACGTCCACCTCGTCACTGCCTTCCATGGCCACACCTTGCGTCGTGGCGAAGCGGTAGGCCACGAGGTAGCGCGTGCCCGACTGGTTGCTGGAGGCGCTCTCGATGGACTTGGAGACGACCACCCCGCGGACGCGAACGCCCTCCCTCCGGTAGCGGAGCTCCTCGGACAGTCGCACGCCGCCGAGAGAGGCGAAGATGCCGCCCAGGAGCATGAAGAAGAGGCCGGCGGGGCACAACCCCGAACGCCAGGCCAGACGCAGGAAAGTGGGTAGGGCTTCCATCAGACGCTTCTCACTGTCTCCCGATCCAGACGCTCTCGTTCGGACGCCGCTCGTCGAACCTGGCCGAGCCGCGGTCTCCCGGGTGCCAAGAGGAAGCCTCCTCCGGCGATAGATAATCGCTGCGGCCGCTCCAGGTGTGGCCCTGAAAGTCGCGGTACCGGTAGAAGACCCACCACTGCACGACGCCGCCGAAGGAGGCGTTCGACTCCGCGACCTTCTCGACGGTCGCCTCCACGGTGACTCCTTCGCGTAACAGGCGCCGGGCGGTGTGTGCCTGGCGGACGCCGAGCCCGAAGGTCACGCTGCCGACGAGTACCGCCAAGGCGCCGAGCCCGACGAAGAGGGAGGACATGAGTGTCAGGTCGATCTGCCCGGGGATTCGTGAGACCTCGGGGGATTCAGGAAGATAGCTGACCTCTACCGGACCTCTCTCGATCAGCTCCTCCCAGGTTCTGCGATCGACTCGCGCCGAGCCTCGCCGGATCTCGCCCGTGGAGGTCGTGAATCGGTAGGTCACGGAATAGGACGTGGTCGAGCTCGTCGTGCTCCTGCTGGTGCTGCTTGTGCTTCTGGTCTTGGAGAGGATCGTGCCCTGTGCCGGGCGGCCTTCCTTGTCAATTCTCTGCTGGGCGAACACGCCCGTGAGGAGCCAGACACCGGCGATCAGCACGGGGACGCCGGCGAGAAGGAAGATCCCTCCGAACCAGACGAAGAAGTTGTTGAGGTACTCCCGGGCCACGGGCATCCTCCCGATCGACACTGAGGCGTCTCTGCGCTGGCGCGGGCAGGGGCAACGGGGCCTCAGGCTGGGCTGCCGTGTCGAAGGCAGACTACCTCTCTCTCGAGAGGGTCGTCAAGGAAATGGTACGGTCGAACAGGAGGCGTGAAGGGGTGGTGCGCCCTGGGCGATTCGAACGCCCGACCTACAGGTTCGTAGCTCGGCGGCTCCCACCCCCGCGCACGCGGCGCCCAGGACGCTCCAGACCTCAAGCGCGGGTCGCAAGGCCCACCACCCCCGATTGCATCCCCTCACCGCACACCCCAGACGCCATCCGGTGTGGCCCGTGCGCATCAAACCGCCTATAGCTCGACGTGCTCGCCCGGGCGATGCAGCAGCATCCCGACCACGAGGTCAGGATCCTGCCGAATCTGCTCGTGAAGACCGGCGGCGCCGTCTACGGAGCGCCCCAGGTCCAGCATCTGGTAGAGGCACCGGTGACGCCCGCGCGCCCCGGCGTCGCTCCTCGGCCCAGCTGAGAAAGAAGAGCGCCCACCGGCCATCCGAGACATCGTTCGTGCGTCCCTCGAAGAAGAAGGCTGCTGGATCGGCGAGGCGTCCCTACGGAGGCCAAGAAGAAGGTCGCGAGACGAGCAGAACCTTGACGCCGGCCGGCGAGGGGGAGTAGGGTGCCCGGGACACGTCAAGGATGGGTCCAGAGGCGCGCCCTTGTTCATCGCCACCGCCGGGGCGAGCGGACGGGCGGCGCTACGGGCGGGAGGTGTTGCATGAAGAGGATCGTGGTCGCGCTGATTGCGGCGGCAGCGGTGTTTCCGGCGCTCGCGGCCGCGCAGACGGGGACGATGACGGTGTTCGTGGCCGCGGCCCAGGTGCAGGAGCGCAAGGACGTGGACGACGCCACGAAGAACGCGCTCAAGGCGAAGAGGGACGCGACCAAGCAGGCCCGCAAGGACCTCGAGAAGCAGCTCAAGGACCAGCTCGGGAAGAAGCGCGACACTTGGCCTCCGGAGAAGGACGAAGCCTTGTACGCCCTGGAAGAAGCCGAGGCACTGGCCCGCGCCGACTACGAGTACCGCAAGATCGAGCTCAAAGGGATCAACGACTCGGCGAAGGACATCGTCGAGTCCATCCAGGGCAAGGGCACGGCGGGACGCAAGGAACGCGTGGCCTGGGCCCCCTCGGCCGCGGAGGCCGATCTTCTGGTCGAGGTCCTCGCCCGGCGGGGAGAGAAGACGCTTCCAACACAGCTCAAGCCGGACTGGTGCTTCGTGCTCTTCACCATCGGGCCGGGTGGGAAGATGGACCCCGCCCGCTTCGCCGCGATCCCGGCGAACTACCGGATCCGGAAGGGGTTTGGCTGGGGGATCTACAAGATCGCCGGGCCGAGCGCCGAGTCCCCCGTCTTCAAGTTCGAGACGAACAACCTGATGACCAGCGGTTCCTGGGGATCCTTCGGCTGCTACGGAACGGCGGCCAATGCGGCCTCGGCCGCGATCGACCGGTTCATCGAGGACAACCACCCGATCCTGACGCGGAACTGAGGCGCACTCGGACGCGGAATCGGGTGATCCCAGCTCGCGGGCCCGCTCTATGCGATCTGGCGCAATGCGTGGGAATCAGCTGTCGCGCCTACGGGCCGAGACGGCCGCTCTTCCGCCTCGTCGAGCAGCACATCGAGGACCCGACGCTCCTGATGAGCCTCTGCCGCCAGCGTCTGCTCGCGCGGGCGTGCGGCCCTGAGGCTCACCGGGGTCGCGATCCGGTCCGGCTTTACGCCCGACCGAGATGTCCGATCACCCGGACAGCGCAGCCTGGAGCATGGCCTTCGTATAGGCCACATTGTAGACGAGGCCCGCGTAGCCGCCCCCGCCAGGATAGTAGGGGTCGAAGCCCGGGAGCTCGCGATCGGCGTCGAGGGCCCGCGGATGCTCCGGATAGAGCGCCCGGGAGTACTTCTGCCGGACCAGTTCCTTCATCACCGCGAACATGTCGACCTGACCCTCGTCGGGGAAGACCTCGGTGTACTCGGCGTACGGCCGGCGCACGCGGACGTTGCGGTAGTGCACGTGGTTGATGCGGTCGCGCTCGCCGAAGTAGCGGCAGACCTCGACCGGATCCTCACCGAGCTCGCGCGTCACTCCGCAGTCGTAGGTGATGCCGTTCGACGGGCTTGGCACGATCTCGATCAGTCGCTTCCAGCCCTCGAGGGTGGCCATGATCTGCCCGGATCCGCGGCTCCGGGGGACGGGCGGGTCGTTGGGGTGCAGCGCCAGCCGGACGCCCGACTCCTCGGCCACCGGCACGACGGCCTTCAGGAAGTGCGTGACGTTGGCCCACATCTCGTCGAGCGTGTGGGTGCCCACCTCCGGCAACGGGGGAAGGTCCTTCGAGCGAGCGTAGTCGTAGGCGGTCATCCCGGCCCCACTGCGCCCGGGCTCCTCATAGTAGCCCTCGGTCAGCCGGTAAGCGTAGAAGTTGTACTCGACCACGGGCACGCCGGCCCGGCCCGCCGCGCGGATGGACGCGTTCACCTTGTCGATCTCCTCGTCGCGGCCCGGTCTGCCGTACAGCGTGTTGGGGAAGCCGGAGATCATCAGGTTGGCGACCGTCAGGCCGCCGGCCCGGAAGCGCCCCACCAGAGCTCGAAGGTCCGCCTCCTGCCAGGGAATCGGCGGTCCCCCCATGAGCACGTGGTCGACGCCAATCTGCCTGAGCCGGCGCATCTCTTTCTCGTCCACGTTCGCGCCGGTGCCGAGGCACAGCTTCGGGGTGCCTTTCCCTTCGGTCGGCGGCCAGTCGCGGGGGCCGGATCTCACCAGCGTCGGCAACAGGGCAAACGTCCCCGCGGCGTGAACGAAGTTCCTTCTCGGCAATGGGGAGCTCATGAGTCCTCCCAGTCCTTCTGGGCGATGGCGGGGCGATTAGACCAGCAACGTCAGGCCACATCAATCAGGGTGGTTCGCCGGCTGGGCGCGCTCAGGACCCGCGCTGCTTCCCAGGGTAGGGAGGCAGGTCGCGGGGAAAGCGGCTGCGGATCATCGGGGCAAAGTCGAAGCGCGCCTCCCGGATCGGCGTGCCCGCGACCTCGATCCGGCTGAGATCGCGCGTGCCGAGGCCGACCTGCTCCGCCAGCTCGAGGAAGTTGTCGCAGGCATGGAAGGGGCTCGTGCCCGCCCGGGCCATCGGGTCGTAGCCCATCACCGCGGTGGCCACGGCGTCGGTGTTGACGCAGTTCGTGCCGGCGACCAGCACTCCCGGGTGGCAGCTCTCTCCTCCGCCCCACGGACCTTCGCTGCCGCCCATCGACTCGATCCCGTCGATGATCGCCAGGTCGATGGGCCGCGCTGCGCAGATGTCGACGACCACCCGCGGGATGCGGCAGCCCTCGTGGCGCGGCGAGGCGGGATCGACCTCGGGCGCGGCGAGGCTCGCCGGCTGCCGGGCTTCGCCAGCGAGACGAACGTGTCACAGTCCCGGAAGGAGTGGTTGAGGAGGTAGGAAGGAAAGAGGAGGCCTGTGCCCGGCACGCCGAACCGGTGGTAGGCGCTCCCGCGGCCGAGCCAGTTGGTGTTCTCGAGCTCCACACGCCGGCCTGCACGAACGATCTCCTCCACATCCCATCCCGCCTGGTACATGTACTCGTCGAGGGGGATGGCGCTCGAGTAGCCGCTCTCGAGCAGCGAGATCCGGTGAGGTTGAGCTTGATGACGACAATCCGGCCCTTGACCAGCCTCCCGAGACCACCCAGCTGGTCGAACATGCGATCGAGCGTGGGCACGAGCTCGCCGGGCCCTTGACGGGCTCGCCGCCCGGGGGCACCCTGCCCAACATGTCCCCGGCAGGCGCGACTCCGCACGTCTCCTCACTCACGAAAGGTCAGCCATGAAGAGGCTCCTCCCCATCCTGGCGTCGGCCTGGGCGATGTGTGTCGCCCCCCTGGCCGCGAGCACCGAGACCGAGCGGTGGCAGCAGGAGGCCCAGGCCATCACCATCATCCGGGACGACTGGGGCATCCCTCACATCTACGGAAGGACGGATGCCGATGCAGTCTTCGGCCTCATCTACGCGCAGGCCGAGGACGACTTCAACCGGGTGGAGACGAACTACCTGAACGCCATGGGACGCCTGGCGGAAGCCGAGGGAGAGGCCGCGGTGTACCGGGACCTGCGCATGAAGCTCTTCGTCGACCCCGAGCAGATTAAGGAGCGCTACCGGACGAGCCCGGCCTGGTTGAAGGCGCTGATGGAGGCGTGGGCCGACGGCCTGAACCACTACCTCCACACGCACCCTGGGGTCGCTCCCCGGGTCATCCGGCGGTTCGAGCCCTGGATGGCACTGACCTTCACGGAGGGCAGCATCGGTGCAGACATCGAGACCGTGTCCGTGAAGGAACTCGAGGCCTTCTACGGCGAGCGGCCCGTGAAGGAGGCTTCGGCGGAGGGCGCCGCCGGGCCGGCCGAGCCCGCGGGGTCGAACGGTATCGCCATCGCCCCGGCCAACACTGCGGCCCATCACGCCCTCCTGCTGATCAACCCCCACACGTCGTTCTTCTTCCGGGCCGAGGTGCAGGTGGTCAGCGAGGAAGGCCTCGACGCCTACGGCGCCGTGACCTGGGGCCAGTTCTTCGTCTATCAGGGATTCAACGAGCGGGTGGGGTGGATGCACACCTCCAGCGGGGTGGACGCCATCGACGAGTACGCGGAAACGGTGGTGAAGAAGGGCGGCAGTCTCTTCTACCGTTACGGGCAGGAAGAGCGCCCGCTCTTGGCGAAGACGATCGTGGTCCCCTACCGGACCGCCAGTGGGATGGCCCGGAGGGAGTTCACGGTCTACTCCACCCACCACGGGCCCATCGTCCGCGAGGCCGATGGCAAGTGGGTGAGCGTGAAGCTGATGCAGGAACCCGTGAAGGCCCTCATCCAGTCCTTCACGCGGACGAAGGCGAGGAGCTACCAGGCGTTCCGCGAGACCATGGAGCTGCACACCAACTCCTCCAACAACACGGTCTTCGCCGATGCCGACGGCAACATCGCCTACTTCCACGCGAACTTCATCCCGAAGCGCGACCCCCGGCTCGACTGGCGCCGGCCCGTGGAGGGCAGTGATCCGGCCACGGAGTGGCAGGGTCTCCTCTCGGTGGCGGAGAGTCCGAACGTGCTGAACCCACCGAACGGCTGGATCCAGAACACCAACAACTGGCCCTACTCGGCCGCGGGCGCGAACAGCCCGCGGCGGGAGGACTATCCGCGCTACGTGGAGACCGGCATCGAGAACCCGCGGGGGCTCCACGCCATCCGCGTCCTCCAGGACCGCAAGGACTTCACGCTCGACTCCCTGGTCGCGGCCGCCTACGACCCCTATCTCACGGCGTTCGTCGGCCTGATTCCCTCGCTGCTCTCGGCCTACGACCAGGCCCCGCCCAGCGATCCGTTGAAGGCGAGGCTTTCTGAGCAGGTGAAGCTCCTTCGCGAGTGGGACTTCCGGTGGTCGGTCGACTCCGTGCCCACCACCCTGGCCGTGTTCTGGGGAGAGGAGCTCTGGCGCCAGGTGCGCGCCAATCCCGAGAGCGAGGACACGTCGATCTACGAGCTCATGGTCACCCGGACCACGCCGGAGCAGCGGCTCCAGGCGCTGGCGGTGGCTTCGGACCAGCTCCAAGCCGACTTCGGGAGCTGGAAGACGGCCTGGCGTGAGATCAACCGCTTCCAGCGTCTCACCGGGGACATCGTCCAGCCCTTCACGGACGCGGGACCGAGCATCCCCGTAGGCTTCACCTCATCCCGCTGGGGGTCGCTCGCCGCCTTCGGCGCGCGAGCGTACAAGGGGACGAAGAAGCTCTACGGCACCAGCGGCAACAGCTTCGTGGCCGTGGTGGAGTTCGGCGACCGCGTGCGGGCCAAGGCCGTCACCGCGGGAGGGGAGAGCGGTCACCCCGGGTCCCCCCATTTCAACGACCAGGCCGCGAGGTACGCGAAGGGGGAGTTGCGGGACGTCTACTTCTACCGCCCGCAGCTCACGGGCCACATCGAGCGGCAGTACCACCCAGGCGATGACCTCACCGTCTCGCCTCGTGCACGCACCCTCCACCAGGGTGCCATCGTGGTCGACACCCACGCCGACACGACGCAGCGGCTGCCTGGGTTCGACCTGTCGGCGCGCCATGCCGACGGGCACCTCGACATACCGCGGATGCGCCAGGGTGGCCTCGACGCCGTGTTCTTCTCAATCTGGACCACGGGCACGCGTCCCGGAGCCGAGGCGCTCGAGCACGCGATCGTGCAGATCGATGCCGTGCGCGAGGCGGTGCGGTCGAGGCCACGGGATCTCGTGTTGGCGACCACGGCCGGCGAGATCCGCCGGGCGCATGCCGACGGCCGGATCGCCGTCCTGCTCGGCGTCGAGGGCGGTCACATGATTGCCGACGACCTCGGCGTCCTGCGCATCCTCGCTTCGCTCGGCATGCGGTATCTCACCCTCACTCACACCAAGAACACGAGCTGGGCCGACTCCTCAGGCGACAAGCCCGCACACGGCGGTCTCACGGTGTTCGGTCGCAAGGTGGTGGCCGAGCTGAACCGTCAGGGCGTGATGATCGACATCTCCCACGTGTCGGACAAGACGTTCGACGACGTCCTCGAGATCAGCCTGGCGCCGGTCATCGCCTCACACTCCTCGATGAGGGCGATTGCGAACCACCCCCGCAACATGACCGACGACATGCTGCGGCGTCTTGCGTCGCAAGGTGGCGTCGTTCAGATCAACTACCACACCGAGTTCCTGAGTCAGCCGCTCCTCGATGCCGAGCGTGCGCTGGGCAAGGCGTTCGAGGAGCTCGACCGTCAGGTCCAGGCGAAGTGTGGTGAAGACGAGTTGTGTGGCATCGCCGAGTGGGAACGGCTCCAGGCGCAGCTCACCGCTGAAGGCAAGCTGCCCAAGGTGTCGTGGGAGCAGATCATCGAGCACATCGACCACGCGGTGAAGGTCGCCGGCGCCGATCACGTCGGCCTCGGGTCGGACTTCGATGGGGCGTGGATGCCCAGGGGCATGGAAGACGCGTCGAAGCTGCCCCAGATCACGGAGGCGCTCCTGCGCAGTGGCTATTCGGACGAGGACGTGAGGAAGATTCTCGGGGGCAACCTCCTTCGCGTGACGGAGCAGGTGGAGCGGGCGGCCAGGGATCTTGGCGGGAACACCGCGCCGCCTGCAGTAGGAGCGAGGTAGCAGAGCCTTCGTGCCGAGCGGCGTGGCCCCCGAACGACCGCTCGCTGAGGAGATCCGAATCACGGGTCTCCCACCCGATCGTCCGTTGCGGATCTCACCGTCGAAACACGCGTGCGACTTGGGTGTCGGCACGCTGTGGTGCGAAGAGACTCGGCGCGCGGCGCTAGCCGCGCACGCGAGGTTCTTCGTCGCGAGCGCTGACCTACGGATTCCCCGTCTCCTCCGAGGGCTTCGTCACGCCCGACGATGCGGCTGGTAGCAGATTGGTGGCAACTGCCACCCCCCGGAGGGGGCGCCGCCCGCGAGTTGTTGAAGGGGTGGTGCGCCCTGGGCGATTCGAACGCCCGACCTACAGATTCGTAGTCTGTCGCTCTATCCAACTGAGCTAAGGGCGCTCGGTGGAGACGGAAACTATAGCGTGCGCGCGGCCGGCGGGCAAGCGCCGCGACCTCAGAAGATCGCGGCCCAGCCCACCTTGACGAGGACGATGAGGATCCACGGGATCGCCACGCCCCAGAGGGCCGAGCCTGTCGTCTTCTTGCTGGCGACCGCGAACCCGACCGCAAGGAGGAACACGAGCCAGAGAGAGAAGACGTCGATGCTGGTGAGCAGCGCCCAGAGCGGCTTGGCGGCGGCGGACTTGTCGAGCAGCAGGCCGAGGTTCGCCTGCACGGCCTCCTGGGGGTTCACGTTCCAGTCGCCCTTCAGCTGCAGGACGAGAAGCAGCAGCGGCGTCGTGACCAGACCCACCGCGAAGAAGGTCCAGGTGACGATCGCGAAGGCCTGCTTGAAGCTCACCTCGCTCGAGTAGAAGAAGCGGAAGATGAACATGAGCACCGCGGCGGTGAGGAGCAGCATCACCGGGGTGACGACGATGGGACCGACCCAGCCGAAGATCTTCATCTGGGCGGGCGCCGCATCGAGGACGGCTTCACGCTGCTCGGCAGGCAGCTTGTCCCACTGCCCCGACTCCTCGAGCTGCATCTTCATGAACTCCCTGGCGTCCATCCGGTTCATCCAGATCCCGGTGAAGCCGAGGACTAGAAGGAGGTAGCCCGCGAGCGGCAGCAGGAAGGCGGGGTTGCGGACGATGCGGGTGAAGGCCTCGCGGGGCGAGAAGTACACGTCGATCAGGTTCTGGAAGAAGCCCCCGGGGTTCTCGGGCGTGACCGGGGCGGGCGAGGGAATCTGCGGCGTGAGCGGCTCACTCATGGCTGACCTCCGGACAGGCGAATCCTGTACCCGTCGCGCCCCGGGGCGCAAGGCCGTTTTCGGCTACTCGTACCTGAGTGCTTCGATCGGGTCGAGGCGCGCGGCCTTGGCCGCGGGCCAAATGCCGAAGGTCAGGCCCACCGCCATCGCGGTGGCGAAGGCGAGGATGACCCACGTCGGCTGGATGACGGCCGGGAACGGCGAGAACGTGTTGATCAGGAACGCCGCGATCCCGCCGATGAGGATCCCGATGACGCCACCGACGCCGGTGAGCGTCATGGCCTCGGTCAGGAACTGCCAGAGGATGTCGCGCTTCGTGGCGCCGAGCGCCTTCCGGACCCCGATCTCGCGCGTCCTCTCGGTCACCGAGACGAGCATGATGTTCATGACGCCCACTCCGCCGACCAGAAGCCCGATCGACGAGATCGCGATCATGACCATGTAGATGCCACCGGTAATCTGGCGGTAGAGGTCCGTGAGGGTGTCCTGGCCGAAGATCCCGAAGTTGTCCTTCTGCAGGTACTTCAGCTTCCGGTACCGGCGCATGGCCTCGCGGGTCTGGTCGACCGCGGCCTCGATGTGGCCGGGAGAGACGGGCTTGATGTCCGCCATCATGAAGTTGAAGCGTCGGTCCTGCTTCTGAATCGAGTTCACCGGCACGAGGACGATGTTGTCCATGCTGCGGAAGAGGAACTTGCCCTTCCTCTGCAGGACCCCGATCACGGTGAAGGGCCGGCCGTCGAGCGTGATCACCTTGTCCACCGCCTCGATGAACGGGAAGAGGGCGTCGGCGATGTCCACCCCGAGCACCACCACGTGCGCGGCCCGGTCCACGTCGGTAGCGGAGAGGAAGCGCCCCTTCTCGACGTAGCTGTCGTGGACCTCCTCGTAGGCGGCGGTGGTGCCGAGGACCTGGGCCTCGCGCGCCCGCTCCGTGCCGTACTTCACGTTGTCGATGGGTATCCACTGGAGGGGGGTGATGGCCTTGATCGCCGGCTTCGCCGCGATCATCTCGACCTCGTCCATCGTAAGGCCCTTCCTCCGCCTCCACTCGTCCTCGTCCAGGTTCTCGCCCGGGGCCTGCGGCCGGATGAAGATCGTGGAGGACCCGAGGGTCGCGATCTGCTTCGCCATCGAGGCGTTGAGGCCGGCCACGATCGAGCTCATGCCGGTCACGGTCATGATGCCCATCACGACGCCGAGGATGGTGAGGAACGCGCGCATCTTGTAGGCGCGGATTCCCTGCAGGCCCATCCCGATGGCCTCGCCCACCCCCATCAGGAGGGGATGGCGCTCGACGAAGCGGCTCAGGATCCGCAGCATCACTCGTTCCTCAGGGCCTCGACGGGGTCGAGGGCAGCCGCGCGGTTCGCGGGGTAGATCCCGGCCACGAGCCCCACGATCGAGGAGACGCCCAGGGCGAGCGCGACCGCCCAGGGCCGGACCGGCGCCGAGAAGTTGGCCGACATCATGTTGCCGAGGATGCTCGCCAGCAGGAAGGAGAAGGCGGCGGCCCCGAGGACCCCGAGGACCCCTCCGAACCCGGAGAGGATCACGGACTCGACGAGGAACTGCCGCAGGATGTCCCCCCGGCGGGCCCCGAGGGCCTTCCGGACCCCGATCTCCTTGATGCGCTCGGTGACCGAGACGAGCATGATGTTCATGACCACGATTCCGCCCACGAGCAGGCTGATCGCAGTGACTACGAACGTCACCACGTAGATCCCGCGGGTCATGGTCTGCCAGAGCTCCATGACGGTCTCGCCCGTCTCGATGTTGAAGTCGTCGGGCTTGTTGTAGGTGAGGTGCCTCCGGGCCCGCATGGCGACGCGCACCTGGTCCTGCGCGGCCTCGAAGACGCCCATGGTCTGCGCCTCGGCCTGGATGCTGAACGAGCGGCGGGAGCCGTAGAGCTTCATGAACGTGGTGAGCGGCATCCAGAGGAAGTTGTCCTGGCTCTCCCCGAAGACGGCCCCCTTCTTCTCCGCGACACCGACCACCTTGAGGGGGTGGCCGTCGACGTCGATCTCCTTGCCGATCGGCTCCATCGTCCCGAAGAAGGCGTCGACGAGGTCGGTCCCGATGACCGCCACCATCGCCGCCTGCTCGATGTCCTGCTGCACGACGTGGCGCCCGGCCAGCAGCTCGCGCACGGTCCCGATGCGCGAGATGTTCTCGGTGACGCCGGCGATGCCCACGTTCTTCTGGATCGTGCGCCCGCGCTTCACGTTGCTGCCGGTCCAGACCTGCGCCCCGACCTCGGAGCAGAGGGTGCAGGCCTTCCGGACCGCCTCGTAGTCGTCCATGTTGAGGCGCTTCCTCTTCATCATCTCCATCCACTGCTCGTGGCTCGTGATGATGTCGGGATGGCGCTGGAGGCGGAACGCCTTGGTCCCGAGCTCGAGCACCTTCTCGGACATGTAGCGGTCGAGCCCCTCGGTGATGGCCACCACCGCGATGACCGAGGAGACGCCGATCAGGATGCCGAGGACGGTGAGGAGCGAGCGCAGCTTGTTC
Organism: Vicinamibacteria bacterium; assembly: GCA_041489115.1. GTDB lineage: Bacteria > Acidobacteriota > Vicinamibacteria > Fen-336 > Fen-336 > DATBSL01. The sequence continues at coordinate 14,410 of JBGPQQ010000006.1, forward strand.
GCGCGCAGCGACGCGATCGCGATCTGGATGGCCTCCCCGAACAGCATGTCGCCTCCCTCAGGCCTTGCGGCGCGCCTCGTCTCTCTCGATCCTCCCGTCGCGGATGTGGATCGTGCGGCGGGCGTGGTCGGCGATGTCCTTCTCGTGGGTGACGAGGATGATGGTGTTGCCCTGCTCGTGCAGGCGCTCGAAGAGCCGCATGATCTCCTCGCCGGTCGCGGAGTCGAGGTTGCCGGTGGGCTCGTCGCCGAGCAGGATCGCGGGGTTCATGACGAGGGCCCGCGCCACCGCCACCCTCTGGCGCTGGCCGCCGGAGAGCTCGTTCGGCTTGTGGGTCATGCGGTCGGCGAGGTCCACCATCTCGAGAGCCCGCTTCGCCTGCTCGAGCCGCTTCTCCTTGGGGATTCCCGCGTAGACGAGGGGCAGCTCGACGTTGTGGAGGGCGGTGGCGCGGGGCAGCAGGTTGAAGGTCTGGAAGACGAAGCCGATCTCGCGGTTGCGCACGGCGGCGAGCTCGTCGTCGTTCATCTCCGAGACGACCTTCCCGCGCAGGACGTAGCGGCCCTTCGAGGGCGTGTCGAGGCACCCGATGAGGTTCATGAGGGTGGACTTGCCGGAGCCCGAGGGGCCCATGACCGCGACGTACTCGCCCTTCTGGATCTCGAAGGTGACGCCGCGCAGGGCCTGGATCTCCTCCGCCCCCATCTGGTACGTGCGCCAGAGGTCCTCGGCGTGGATGATCGGCCCGTCGAAGGCCTCGCGGGGGGCGGTGCTCACGACTTCTTCCCCTTCGTCTCGATCTTGAGGCGCGCCTGGTCCTTGAGGTTGCGGAGGGTGCGGTAGGAGCCGGTCACGATCTCCTGCCCCTCGGTGATGCCCTCGGTGATCTCGAGGTCGGTCTCGCCCATGATGCCCATCTTCACGGTCTTGAAGACGGCCTTCTCGCCCTCGACCACGAAGACGCCGTCCTTCTCCTGGCCCTTCTCGCGGGCCGCCTGCGCGACCGTGTTGCCCTCGCGCTCGGAGCCGGCGGCGGCCATGGCGTCGGGGTCCACGACCTTGCCTTCCTTGTTGACCTCGCGCACGACCACCGCCTGGACCGGCACCGCGAGCACCTTCTCGCGCCGGGCGGTCGTGATGTCCGCGGTGGCGTTGAGGCCGGGGCGCAGGTTCGCCGGCGGGTCCTTGATCGTGATCGTGACCTTGAAGTCCTTCGGCTGGTTGCCGGTGTTGGCCCCGAGGGTCGCCTGCGCCGCCGCCTGGCTGCCGCTGCCGCGGACGAGGGCCGACGCGCCGATCTCGGTCACCTCGCCCTTCATCTCGAGCCCCTCGAGGGCGTCCACCTTGATCTTCGCCTCCTGCCCGAGCTTGAGGTTGCGGAAGTCGGTCTCGTCGACCATGACCTCGCACTCCATCACGGACAGGTCGGCCACGGTCATGATGACGGTGGGGCTGAAGCTCATGGCGCCGATGACCATCTCGCCGGCTTCCTTGGGCAGGTTGGTCACGACCCCGTCCATCGGCGAGATGACGGTCGTCTTCACGAGATCGTCGCGGGTGCTCTCGAGCTGGGCCTGCAGTTGTGCCACGCGACGGCGGGCGGACTCGACGTTGGCCGTCTTCATCTTCCACTCGGCCTCGGCCTGGTCGAATGCCGAGTCGGCGATGAGCTTGTCCTGCTGCATGCGCTTGGCCCGGTCGAAGGCCAGCTTGGCGCCCGCGACATCGGCCTCCGTCCGCTGCAGGTCGGCCCGGGCGGCGGCAACCCCGGCCTCGGACTGGCGCTGGACCGCCTCGTAGCGCTCGGACTCGACCTTGGCGAGCACCTGGCCCTTCTTGACCCGGTCGCCCTCGAGCACGTTGATCTCGACGAGCCGGCCGGAGACGTTGGCGCCGACGTTGACGTAGCGCTTGGGCCGGACCTCTCCCGAGGCGGTGACGACCTGGACGAGGTCCTTCTTCTCCACCTTGCCGGTCTGGACGGTCGTCTTCTTGCGGTTCTCGCGGTTCACGCTGAACCCGACGACTGCCCCAATGACGGCGATCCCGACGACCGCCCCGATGATCTTCTTGGTCTTACCGGTCATGAGGCCTCCACGGTGCTCCAATCATGTAACTACGTGTGTACCGACCGTTAGGTTCAGCGGAAATTGCCAGGGCGCAAGACGTTAGTATTGTACGGCTTATCGCACCTGCTAGGATGGGAGGATGCCCCTGGACGACCGCGCCCGCACGCCCGCCGACGTCCCCGTCCCCGAGATGGAGCGGCTCCTCTCGCTGGCCCTTTCGCGCGGGGGGACCTTCGCCGACCTCTACTTCGAGCACGAGACGACCTCCTCGCTCCTGCTCGAGGAGGGGATCATCCGGACCGCCTCGGCCGGGGTGACCTGTGGCCTCGGGGTGCGGGTGGTCTCGGGCGAGCGGACCGGCTATGCCTACACGGACGATCTCTCCTGGCCGGCGATGGCGCGGGCGGCCGAGACCGCCGCTCACATCGCCTCCGACTCGAGGACGCTGCTGCCCCAGCCGGTCTCGCCCGCGCCCGTCGATCGCCGGTACGGCGAGACGAGCGTGGGCGTGCTGTCGCTCACGGAGAGGATCGCCCTCGTCGAGCGGGCCGACCACGCGGCCCGCGCGTTCGACCCGCGCGTCGAGAAGGTGATCGCGAGCCTCGGGGAGGAGACGAAGCGCGTCCGCATCGCGAGCTCGACGGGGGTGCTGGTCGAGGATGTGCAGCCCCTCTTCTCGATCCGGGTGAGCGTGATCGCGAGCGAGAAGGGCCGGCGGCGCGAGGGCTCGGCCGGCGGCGGCGGGCGCCTCGGCCCGGAGTTCTTCGAGACGAGGCCGCCCGAGCACTTCGCCCGCGAGGCGGCGCGGATGGCGGTGACGCTCCTGGGCGCGGTCGAGGCCCCGGCGGGGCCGATGCCGGTCGTGCTCGCCCCTGGCTGGCCGGGCATCCTGCTGCACGAGGCGGTGGGCCACGGCCTCGAGGGCGACTTCAACCGCAAGGGGCTCTCGGCCTTCTCGGGCCGCATCGGCGAGCGGGTGGCGGCGCCCGGCGTCACCGTCGTGGACGACGGCACGATCGCCGACCGGCGCGGGTCGCTCAACGTGGACGACGAGGGGAGCCGGCCGGGCCGGACGGTGCTGATCGAGGACGGCGTCCTGCGTGGCTACCTGCAGGACCGCCTGAACGGCGGCCTCATGAACATGGCGCCGACCGGCAACGGGCGGCGCGAGGGCTACGCGTCCATCCCGCTCCCCCGCATGACCAACACCTTCATGCTCGCCGGCCAGGACGACCCCGACGAGATCGTCCGATCGGTGCCGCGCGGGCTCTACGCGAAGCACTTCGGCGGCGGGCAGGTGGACATCACGAGCGGCAAGTTCGTCTTCTCCGCGACCGAGGCCTACCTCATCGAGGGCGGGAAGCTCGGCTCGCCCGTCTTCGGCGCGACGCTCGTCGGCAACGGCCCCGACGTCCTGACCCGGGTGACGCGCATCGGCCACGACCTGAAGCTCGACGAGGGCGTCGGCACCTGCCAGAAGGCGGGCCAGAGCGTGCCGGTGGGCGTGGGACTCCCCACGATCCTCGTCTCCGAGATCACCGTGGGCGGGACGAAGACGGCCTGATGGCGGAGCCGGCGCAACCCGGACGCGCGCGCCTCGGGGCGCCCGACTTCTTCCTCGGCCTCCTGCTTCTCGTCTTCCTCGGGTGGTACGTCCACGCCCACCTCGACCTGAGAGGCCGGCCGGAGGAGGACGCGGCGATGCTCCTCCGCTACTCGCAGCACCTGACGGAAGGGCGGGGGATCGTCTGGAACATCGGCGAGAGGCCGGTGGACGGCGCGACCGACTTCCTGTTCATGGTGCTCGTGGCGGGCGTGCACGGCCTCGGCGCGTCCCTCGAGTCGGCCGCGCGCGGGATCGGCTTCCTCGCCCACGGCACGACGCTGCTGCTGGTGTTCTTCGGCGCGCGTGCCCTCGGCGCACGCTCGCCGTGGGCGCTCGTGCCCGCCGTTTTCCTCGCGGTCGGCCCCGGCCTCCGGCACCTCGCCGCATGCTACGGCACGCCGCTCTTCGCGCTCGCGGCGACGGTCTCCTGGCTCCTCGCCTGCCGCCTCGCCGACGCGGAGGAGGGCCGCGAGGGCAGGCCCGCCCTCGCCTTCGCCCTCGCCGCGCTCGTCATGGGCCTCTCCCGCCCCGAGGGCGTCTTCCTCGGCGGCTTCATGCTGCTCGCGGTGCTCGTGGCCCGCGGTGGGCGGGGCTCGGGGCCGATCCTCGGGCGCTTCCTCCTCGTGTTCCTGACCCTGGGTCTCGCGTACTTCCTCTGGCGGTGGCATTACTTCGGCTACCCGCTGCCGAACCCCTTCTACAAGAAGGGCGCGGGCCTGCTGCACGGACACTCGCTCCGCATGTCGTGGCGGGACCTCTGGGACCTGGGCCTGCCGTTCGTCGCCCTTCTCCCGCTCGGCCTTCTCGTGAAGGGCGCGCGTCGCGCCGCCCTCTTTGCCACGCTGCCGGTGCTCCTCTTCGTCGCGCTCTGGGTGCTCATCTCGGACGAGACGAACTACGTCATGCGCTTCCGCTACCCGATCCTCCCCGTGGTCCTGATCGGGTGCGTGCCGGTGGCGTGCGCTCTCTGGACACGCCTCGGCGCCGCCGCGCCGGAGCTCACGGCGGCGACCGTCCGGGCAGCCTGGCCCCTGGCGCTCGCCCTGGCCTCTCTCCTCGCCTGGTCGCAGCACCGGGAGTACCGGTGGATGGTCCCGCAGCGGATGGGGCTCTACGACGCGGCCCTCGTCCTGCGCGATTACGCGCCGCGCGGCTTCGCCCTCGCGACCACGGAGGCGGGGCTGCTGCCGCTCTACTCCGGGTGGAGGGCGGTGGACGCCTGGGGCCTCAACGACCAGTGGATCGCCCACCACGGCGGCATCGACGCGGCGTACCTCGACCGCTACCGGCCCGAGCTGATCCTGTTCCACGCCTACTTCTCGCCCCGCGTCCCGGACCACGGCGAGCG